>JAUNAK010000135.1 GCA_030527665.1 Eubacteriales bacterium | reverse complement strand
TATAGGATTCGCATTAATATTCATCTGTAAAAATCAAGAATGCCGTATGTAAATGATGACCTCTGTCCTGTATTATTTCAGACAGTGGCTCACATCACATACGGCATTCTTATTTTGAGGCCTATAGACAAAACATGTTGATGAGAACCGCCTCAAGCCCTTGTAAATAAAGGGTTTGAGGCGGTTCAATCTTTTTTTCAAAGAACTTTGAGGGTGGACAAAACGTGTTGATGGACGAATCCCGGTAAAGTCTCACACAACTGTCACGAAAATGCAGCGACTATTTTCAATGTATGATCTATCCCCTCGCAGCTTTTCCTGCATCCCACTTGTATTCGGGGAGGGAGAGAGCACTGCCACCTGCATTTCATAATACTTACTTCCGATTCAACACCGGCATCTTCAGGCAGGAATCATACATACCGCCTGCATGAATGATATTTCTTCCATGATTAACCGTATGGATCGGCGGCAGTCCCGGAACCTCCGGTTTCTGCGGATTATATCCCTGCACAAGGATCTCCAGCTTCTGACCTGCTTCAAAGATCATATCCATCGTACACAGGTCGATCTCAACCGGCACGATTTCTCCCTTTTCGATAAGCTCCGGAAAAGAAAGAGAATTTCTGGTAGAAAAACGCTGTCTTCCATTTCCCCATTCCACCGGTACCTTCTGTCCCGGCGGGCAATAAGGTGCACCTGCTACCAGAACCGGAAGCTCTGTACCATCCGCATCACGTTTCTTTGCTTCCAGAAAAACATCGATATCGTTGGCTTCCGGGCATTCCATCCACAGTTTCAGGAACATGCGATCGGTAATCTCTGTTCTCTCCTTAAACACATAGGTAAAGGATACACGATCCGTTCCGTTATCGCTGCAATAGGAAATCATTTTGTCATCTGCCTCTTTTTCTTCAGAGAGTGATGCGCGCTCTGTATGCAGATACAGGATCTTCTCCTCCACATCTGCCGGCGGGAATGTATCTTCCAACCGTTCTGCAATATCCTCCGCTCCCGGATTCAGGACTGCCATACGAACCGGAGGCGTTTCTTTCCAGCCGTTTTCTTCTCCCTTCAGATAATAGTCAAAATACTTTTTCAGATCATCCTGGTGGGTATAAAAATCATACCACTCATGTGTATTGTGAATCCTCAGCCATTTATCTGCTGTTTTCAGCCGCTGCCATGCCGGAAATGTTCCTCTTGTATGCACCTTATTGCTGTAGCTTGCCACAACATACGCCGGTACATCGATTTCCTCCACCGGAGCATTTTTCTCCTCCCAATAGGAAAAATACAGCGGATATTTTTCAGCCATGCTGCCCATATCCTCACCCGGTTCCTTCGCACGAAGTGTCAGGCTGATGGTATTCTTCTCAAATTCATAATCCGGAATTCCGCCCGGGCAGATGGAATGTCTGTATACATCGCAGAATCCTTCCCAGGGAGCGATCGCAGCCAGTCCCTCCGGCCGTTTGGCAGCAATGAACCACTGCGAGATCGCCAGATAAGAATTTCCTGCCATCGCAACCTTTCCGGTACACCAGGACTGCTTAGCCGTCCACTCTACAAACTCCTTACCGTCCTGTGCCTGCTCTTTTCCCCAGGTTCGGAAGCTGCCGGTTCCGATACCGACACCTCGCATATCCGGATTGACGACTGCATATCCCTGTTTTACCCAGTAATCCGGATCCGGTCCCTCAAACTTCTGCAGACCGGACAGGGATACGCCACGAATCTCCAGTCCCAGATACTCTCTTCCGTAGGGACTCCAGGCAATGATTGCCGGAACCTTCTCTTCGGAAACCGGTCGAAACACATCCGTGTAAAAATACGTTCCGTCACTCAATGTCATTTTTACATTGGTCATGCGCAGAATATCCGTTGTCAGCGGAGCATATCCCTCTACCATGACGGTTCCTGCCTTCAGGATCTCTGTACGTTCTTCTGTATCCGGTCGATCATCCGGTTCCTGAGTGACGGTGATCAGCTCGATTTCCTCTCCGGTGACGTAGGTATATTTTGTATTCAGCATATCTTCTCCTTCTCTGTTGCAGTCTTTTATTCATTCCCACTCTGCGAAACCCGGTGCCTGCCAGGCTGGAGGCATATCACAGCCGTTACACAGTCTGCAGACATAAGCATTTATTTCTGTCTGCAGGCATACGCAACCTTTATTATATACTGTCTGCAGCTATACCCATAATACTTTTTTTATTTTCCTTCCTTTTTGTACGGATGATATCCCTGCAGACAGAACGGCAGCTCCAAACTGCATGACTCCAGCAATTCACGATCCCTAAGAATCATTTCCGGGCTTCCGTCTGCCCGAATCTCACCCTGATCCAATAAAATAACCCTGTCACATACTTCCAGAATCATGTCAAGATCATGGGACGCAATAATCTTGGTTTCCTCCATTGCATTCAGATTATTGATCAGATTTCGTCGATTTTTCGGATCCAGAGCAATTGAAGGTTCATCCATCAAAATGATTTCCGGAGACATGGCCAGAATGACCGCAATACACGCCATACGTTTTTCTCCGCCGGACATTTTGTAATTCTGCTTATATTTCAAATGTGTAATTCCGGTACGTTCCAGCGCCCTGTCAACACAGGCATCTGTCTCTTCTCTGCTCATTCCATAGTTTCTCGGTCCAAATGCCAGATCGTCGTATACCGTCGGCATAAACAGCTGACTGTCGGAATCCTGAAAAACAAACCCCAGCTTTTTTCGAATCTCCGGCAGATTTTTCTTATTTACCGGAATACCATCGATCAGTACCTCTCCCTCATGCGGAAGAAGTCCTGTCAGTATCTTCATTAATGTTGACTTACCGGTTCCGTTTGCACCGATCAGTCCCACTGACTCCCCTTCACGGATAATCATCGATAAATCCTTCAGAATCGGTTTATTTTTTTCATAGGAAAAGCCGGCATTTCTGAGGCAGATCATTTCTTTAACACTATTCATGTTTGTATCTTGCTCCATCTATTAAATCTAAGTGAATAATCCTAAAGTAAATTTTCATATAAGTCATTTGCTTCGCAGGCAGATTCACTTTATGTTTTTCTTTATGTTTTT
>JAUNAK010000134.1 GCA_030527665.1 Eubacteriales bacterium | reverse complement strand
GCAGATGCCAGATGCAGCCGGAAAAACAGACTTAAGAACAGCAGATGCCAGATGTAGCCTGAAAAGCAAATTTAGGATGCAGTCTGAACAACGCTCGTTTTGGGTGTCCGCAGACTGAGCAGCGAACGGGCCAGAACCGCAAACAGAATGATGCATGCACCGATCACCGTCAGCATACCCGGTGCCTCATGCATAAACAAAAATACCCAGACCGGATTCAGGACCGGATCGATCACCGGAAGCATGACCGTCTCCAGTGCTGTAAGTCCTTTACTGGCAATGGCATACAGTGTATATGTAAATCCGCATAAGAAACCTGCCAGCAGCAGGAACAGAAAACTGGTCCGATCCGGTACGCCTGCCTTGACCACAGACGGAATTCCTATGATAATCGAAAAAATGTTTCCCACAAACATGGACGCAACCGGATTTCCTTCCTTCTGAAAACGAAGAAAGATCGACATGCCGGCAAAGGAAATGCCGTTGAATACCGCTGCAATCTTGCCGAGCATGGAACCGCCGGCTCCTCCGTCCAGGAAGAAAAAGACCATTCCGATAATTACGGCAGCAATGGCAAACAGATCCATTTTTGTAATTTTTTCTTTGAAAAAGAACCATGCCAGAACCGCTACATAGATCGGTGCCGTATACTGCATCATAATGGCAATGGTCGATGTAGCAAGCTTGGTTGAAATATTAAAGCAGTAATTGAATGTCGTATAACAAACCGCTCCGCCCAGAACATAACGGTCAAGCTTCAGTTTTCCGCCTTTGATAAGGATCGGGATCAAAACGATTGCTGCAATTACACATCTTGCTCCTGCAATCGCATTTGCCGGCCAGTTGATCATCTTCACGTTCCAGCCCGCAAGACTCCAGAGAAAAGCTGTAAAAATCGTCAGCATCATCGATTGTTTATGGCTCATAGCAAACTTCCTCCGCCGTACTCAAAATCAACCCCATTGTAAGTAATGTTCTATTGGACTTCAAGCCAAATATGAACAAATAAGGTACTATTTCCGATACAAAGTCTATGCTATAATAATGCGGAATTACTATATATTTGACACGCAGGAGGACGAACCATGTCAGAAGAAAAAAAAGACAAACTGATTCCAAGTTTTCAGGTTGATCATACAAAAATCGTTCCGGGTATCTACGAATCCCGTCTCGATACTCTCGGCAGCGAATTTGCCACAACCTTTGATATCCGCATGAAATATCCGAACATCGAGCCGGTTATCCACATGAATGCTATGCACACCATCGAGCATGTAATTGCTACATTCCTTCGCAACGACGAGGAGTGGAAAGACCGCATCATCTACTGGGGACCGATGGGCTGCCTGACCGGCTGCTATCTGATCGTCAAGGGGCATCCGACCCCGCAGGAGATCTATCCGCTGATGCTTCGTGCCTATGATCACCTGGCAGAATACGATGACATCGTTCCGGGTGCTACACCGGAAAACTGCGGCAACTACCTTCTTCACGACCTGAATATTGCCCGCTACGAAGCAAAACAGTTCGCTTCCCGACTGCGTGAGAATCCCAGTTTCGAGTATCCGCTCGCAGAACGCATTCAGACCGAGAAGGGTATGACCTTCTTCGATTCATAAACAACTTCTGTATTCAGAAAACGCAGCTCCCGTTACATGAGGAGCTGCGTTTTTTACTGTCCACGATATGCTTCGCTTTACTTCGTATTACCTGTCAAAAGTTTCGTCGCTGCAGGTCTGTCACGTTCCTCGATCCCCTTCTCCTTCATCACTGTTTCGAATACCTCAGCCGCCGGCTGCAGGTCCAGCTCGTATCTATCATTCCCGGTATCGAGTCCCTTTGTCATTTTCTCTACGAACGCATCATACAGCTTCCGTAGTTCCTCTTTACTCATCCCTTTATGGATCTTTTTTGCAAAAAACGCATGTGCGGTGACTTTCCACGCATCTGCATGCAGACTGTCTGCCTCCGCTTCCGCTGTTCCGATCCGATGCACGGCTTTTCTCTGGGCATTTACGGCAGCCAGATAATCCTCCGCCCGAACCTGTTCTGCCTCCAATGAATCGGCCGCTTCAGCAAGCAGATCATACACCGTTATTTCCAGCAGATCCTCCAGATTCAGATCATATGCTTCCATAAGGATCTCCAGATGATTGGCAGCGATCCGGTAACTCATCCCCTCTGTCTGCATGTCCATGACATCTTCGGTAAACAGACAGTCTAGCGCCTCCTCAAAAATCATTCCGTAACCTTCCGGGGCAAAATCAAAACTGCAGTCCCGGAGCCGATACCGAAACCGGTAATTATTCACCATATGACCGATTTCATGGTAGATCACATACTCGCCCAGATCCTCATCTCTGTCACGGTTCAGCGTCAGCAGATTTCGCTGTGCATTGTAATAGCCGGCAAGAGAAGCACTTCCCCGCATCTCCTTCATGGTCTGTCCGTCCACGACTGCCGTCTGCAGATCCCTGATATTTCTGTAAAAAATCGTCAGCGGCAGCTTCGGATATTTTTTCTCCATATTTCCTATGAACCGATGCAGATATTCCCGGTATTCCTCCGGAAGGGCAGTATTTTCATCTACAGCCGACCGAAGGTCGGCGTAGCTGTAAGGCTCTGTGATCCCCAGTTCCCTGTCCAGCTCCTCCATCGAGCGGAATGTCCATTTCCCGGTATCGTTTTGCCCGGAGAGATCCGTCCGCTCCTTCTCATCTGTTTTTCCGCTGCTGCCCTGGATTCCGGAAGTCTGCGCTTCCCTTGCATCCATGCTCCCGCTGCTTTCTGCTGCTGTCGGCCGATCCCCTGCCCTGTTCGTACATCCCGCCAGGAACAGGCAAAGCAGCAGAGAGAGTGCGAAACGCCGTCTCCTGTTTCTTTGCATATCTCTCATCCTCAATCTTTATCTCCGTCGAAAAGGCTCCCGCTTCAGCGACCGGTGAGCAAAAACAAGACCATCCACACGTTACATTCAGCTGTAAAGCGAAGATTACCTCACACCTGAAATTCAGCAAAAAGAATTTCTTTTATCTATACGAAGAATTTTTGATATCCCTTATCATATGATCCGTATCCAATATCGATCCGTATC
>JAUNAK010000067.1 GCA_030527665.1 Eubacteriales bacterium | reverse complement strand
CACGACCAAATCACATCACAACCAGATCAAATCACAATCAAAGTATAGAAACAACACAATCATATCAGACAATATTACCCCGAATGATAAATGGAATATTTTGTCCGCACCCGGATGGGAGAGCCGGTTTTTATATTATGAATGAAGAAAGGAGAGTTATACAAAAGCGGAATTGCATAACAATTGAATAATGAAAAACATATGGAAAGCCGGAAGATCTGCGCTTGCAGTTCTATCGGCAGCAGTACTGGCAATGCCGATGGGCGCAGCTGTTTCAGCTGAGGAGAATGAACTGGCATCGATTATCGATGTTGATCGGACCGGAAGTATTACGATCAACAAGCTGAAGGATAACAGTGATTTTTCAAAAGAAGGAAACGGCTCCGTCGATCCAACAGTCACACAGCCGGGAATGGAAGGAATCGAATTCACGGTATTAAAAATTGCGGATATTGAGACAGCCGCATATGACAACTCGATCGGTACCTATTATACGAATCTGGATGCGGGTTTTGCTGAGCTTCTGTCG
This sequence comes from Eubacteriales bacterium, assembly GCA_030527665.1. Classification (GTDB taxonomy): domain Bacteria; phylum Bacillota; class Clostridia; order Lachnospirales; family Lachnospiraceae; genus Bilifractor. The sequence continues at coordinate 16,386 of JAUNAK010000067.1, read as the reverse complement.
GAGAATCATATACAGACAGGTGGAAAGGAAGCAGAGGGGAGGATCTACTATACTGCCGGTGAACTGTCAGCAATGCTGAATGGATTGAATCATGTGAAGGGCACCGTATCCGGCGAGACAAAGGTGATCAATTATGTGAAAGATAATTCGCATTCCATCGTACTGAAGAAGACAGACAAAAACGGAACGGCAAGTGTTTCAGGACTTCCTTTAGGTGTATATCTGACTGCAGAGACGGACTACAGTGCCTATGTGGATGCAGATACAGGAGATACAATCTACAATCCGTCCAGCCCGTTCCTGGTGTCGATTCCAATGACAAATCAGGATGAAAATACAGGAATACAGCTGGATGGAAAGGAAACAAAAAAAGGAACTGCCTGGCAGTACGATGTCGTTGTATATCCTAAGAATCAGACGGTATCGATCCATAAATACATTGTCAGTGAAGCAGATGATGCAAGTCTGGTAGAAAGTGATGATCATGAGATCGGTGAAGAATTCCGTCAGGTGATCAGCAGTGCGGCTCCTGCAGCTGCAGACGGACATCTGTATGAAAAGTATGTGGTCACCGATACGATGGAAGCCGGATTAAATATGACAGAAGTGGTTGAGGTACGCCTTGGTGACAGAGTGGCTTCTCCGGAATCTGTAGAAGATTTTCAGTCGGCAGCAGTACTGGTAAAGGATACCGATTATAAGATCGAGTGCAGCAGCGACAGAACAGAGTTCTCTGTTGTATTTTTGAAAAGCGGACTAGAAAAGCTGAATGCAAGAACTGCAAACGGTCAGGTTACAGTAGTGTTCAAAACCATTCTGACCAGCGAGGCATCGGATGGTAATGCCGATCCAAATACCAACCAGCCGAAGCTGATCTGTAAGAATCAGAGCAAGGAAGAACATACGATTATCGGAAATATTCCGAAGGTATATGCTTATCGCCTTCATATCACAAAAAAAGGCGTATCAGATGCCTCCAGAGTATTCTTCTCTGTATACAAAGGGGAAACAGAACTGGTTTTCGTCCATGAAGGAAGTGGAATCTATCACTTGTTTGATAATGACGATGATCAGGCAAAAGAGGGTAAGAAAAATATTGCTCCTGCAGCAGACGGAACTTTGATCCTTCGCGGTTTGGATGCGGATACCTACCAGATCGTAGAAAAGGCAACGGAATCCGGTCATGAACTTTTGAAAAATCGTATCTCCGTAACGCTGAACAGTCTGGATGAGGAGAACGGAAAGCTTGCACCGGATGGAAATCTGGCAAATGCACTGCTGACCGCAGGCGATACGTCCATGCAGATCTCTGTTGATAAGGGTACTGCAGGATTTACAGTTAAAAATGATTCCTCTATTTCGTTAAAAACCGGTGGAATGGGCAGAACATGGTTCTATCTCGTAATGGGTGCATGTATTGTTTCCGGTATTTTCATGAGTCTTTTACAGCGGAAAAAGAATCGTGCACAGTAAAGGGAATATACAGATGATCCTATGCCGGCTGCTGATTGCAGTCGGCATATTCGGAATACTTTACCCGGGAACAAGAAACGGAATCAGAGAATTACGATCTACAACGGAAATCTCGGCAGTAAATGAAACGGTAGAAGAGATGGATGCACGAAGCCTGGAGAAAATAAAGGAAGATGCGGAACAATACAATCGCCGCATTTATCTGGAACAAAAGGAAAAGGCTTTTTCCTATCGAGGAACGGAAAGCATGGATCCGTATTATGAATCGATTCTGAACTTCGGAGATGGCGATAATCTGCTGGCGTGGATCCGCATACCGGATGCAGAGATTTTTTTGCCGGTCGCGCATGGGACCGATGCAGAAAAACTGCAGTACGAAGCCGGACATATGTATGGGACATCCGTTCCGATCGGCGGAACCAATACACATGCAGTGATCGCTGCACATACCGGTCTGCTTACGGCAGATCTTTTTACAAATCTGACACGTGTTGAGAAAGGGGATTTCTTCTATATATATGTGGCAGGGGAAGTGCATCGATATAAAACGGAAGAGATACGAGTAGTGCTTCCCGAGGAAGAGGCTCCGTGGCTTCAAATTGAAGAGGGAAAAGATCTGGTGACTTTATATACCTGTACTCCATATGGAATCAATGACCATCGCCTGCTTGTACAAGGAGTCCGGGCAGAAGACGGCAGAACAGATGCAGACCGGCAGATCGAGGAGAATTTGATCGTAAATAAAACGTCAGAGATACCTGCGGAAATGAGGCCGGAAAAAGAGATCGATGCAAAACAGATGCTGCAGAAGGAATATATACAGGCCGGATTACGTACAGCAGCTGGTATCGCTGTACCTGTATGGATTCTTCTGGATCCACTGTATCGAAAACGAAAAAGGAAGTCGAAGGAAACTGGAATAAGGAAGGGGGAAAGGGCTGAATATAAATAATACATATAGGAAGAGGAATATGAAAAAATACATTCGTGAAAGGATACACGACTTGGAAAGGAGGAAAAATGCCAGGTAAGCGATTTATATGCGGATTGGTGTGTATGCTGACCGTGTTGTGGAGTGCTTTTCCGGTAATGGCAGCATCGCAGAATCCGTCAGTCATACTGCCCGGAAAAACCGGAACGATCCATATTGTATATAAGGAAAATGATGGTAAGACATCTGTAAAAGGTGCGGAATTTACCTGTTATCAAATCGGGGATATACAGACGCAGACAGAGGAAGATGCGGATGGAACTGTACATGTCCGAAATGTGATCACACCAATAATCGAAGGTGTAGTGATCGATGATCAGCCGGTACAGGAGGAGATGCTGAAAGCCGTGCAGAATGCTTATGCACAGGGAACGGCAGGCGGTGATACCTACAGCGGGAGTACAGATTCCAAAGGGATTCTTTTATTGAAGAATGTCAGACAGGGAATCTATCTGGTTGCAGAGACAAAAGCGGCGGATGGCTATTTTGTATCTAAACCGTTTGTTGTATCTGTTCCGTTTTCCGATCGGTCCACGGCAGAAGGTGCGAATGATTATTGGAATTATACCGTGACCTGTGAGCCGAAACCGCTTGCGGCAGGAGAATGGAAGATCAGAAAGTCTGTAAAGGGGAATGCCGGCGAGAAAAACCGGGAGTTCCATTTTCAGATCAAAATCGAAGCAGACGGAGAATTCCAATATAAAAAATCAGATGGTACAGAGGGAAAGGTAAGCAATGATGCTGTCATAACACTGAAAGACGGTCAGGATATTCAGATCATGATGCTGCCGGCCGGAACGGCCTTTTCGGTGACAGAGCAGGAAGCGGGAAAAGAAGGTTATACGACAACTTTTAACGGGGCTGCAGGGCATATTTCTGGACAGAAGACGGCAGAAACAACATTTATCAACACAAGAGATCGTGTGGCAGCAGATACACCGGCTCCGTCATCAAACAGTCAGGGCGGAAAAGAAGCCTCCGGCAAGGTTGCTCCGGTAAAGACAGGCGATGCTTTTCATGCAGTTTTGTATGCTGCCCTCTTTTTATGCGGAATGACAGGATTGCTCTGGGCGCTTCGGAAGAAAGGAGAGGACGTATATGACAAATAAGAAAATGCGTTTTCGAATTGCGGCATTGCTGCTGGCCGGATGGATCGGAGTCTCCGGCGCTGCAGGTCCGGTTTCGGCAGCTGTCGGAGTACGTATCGAAAAGGAAGCTGTCGAGCAGCAGGCGGATGAAAAAACAGGATCGGCTTCTATGCAGGCGAAAGATACCGTATCGAAGAATCAGGCGGAAACAGGAGAAAATGACAATGATACCGGAGCTGTTTTATCAAAATCGGATACAGCTGAGGAACCGGTTGAGAACGACAGCAGTCAGGAGGATGCCGGGAAGATTCCGTCGAATACAGATAGCATGCAGGGAGTGGAACCGCAGAGTACTTCCAACACAGATGTTATACAGGAAGCGGAACAGAAGAGGAATTCCAATACAGACTCTATACAGAAAGCTCATAATACAGTATCGGATTCTTCAGAAAAAGAAGAACGGGCAGATCTGGATACACAGGATAAGCAGAAAACACAGGATGTACAGGACACAAAGGATACACCGGATACAGCTTCCATGGAAGCCTCGAATGGATACCGGCTGTTTGGTATAGCGGCGGAGACGGTCTGGAGAGAGGTGGATCGCATTGCTGAGGAGACACGCATACAAGCTGCGGAACAGGGCGCTGCAGAAGCGGAGTATCATGGGATTCACATTCCCGATACGGCCGGCAGGGTCGAAGACGACGAGGAACCGATGCTTGGCGTAAGTGACATTTGGACAACTGCGGAGACATTCCAGGTCGTACGGGCATCCAGCAATGCGGCAGATGAAGGAAAAAACAATGATTCCCTGTTTTTGGGCGGCGGCGCCTATGTATATGACGGTGTTGTACGAAATATCATGGTCAAGATCATTCAGAATACCAATTATCTGGCTTACTGCAATGATATGATCGTAACCGACTTTGGACCGGTGACCAGAAATGATGAATACTATACCGGAAGCCCGGCGGAATTTGCAGGTCTTTGCTACATCTATGGAAACGGCGCGCAGGAAATGCGGAAAAAATGTGTCAATGCTGCCTATTCGACCGGGAATGCCTTTTTCGATTATCAGGTTACCCAGATGGCAGTCTGGATGTATCTGAATGAGATCGACCGTTCGAAGTTCGGAGGCAGCGGCGACGGTACGAAACTGACACTGGAGGAGTTTATTCAGATCCAGGGAAAAGCACAGGCACTTGCGGACGATGCGGTGAAATATCGCAGCACGTATACGGATGCAAAGGGATATCATGACGGCAACGATATCCAGGTCACACCTGCAGCGACCCGCTCGGCACCGGATACAATGACGCTGAACGGAAATTATTTTTACAGCAAAACATTTAAGGTTACCGTCAGAAGTGATTTCGGTGAGATGAAAGCGGCAAATGTGATCAATGACATGCGTCTGAATACCAATACTGCAGGCGCGGTGATCATTGATAAAAATCCCTCGGCCGGTACTTTTCGGATACGGATTCCAAAGGCAAAAGTACCGGCAGGCGGCGTGACGGTTTCCGTGAGCTATAATCCCAATCTAAAGTACTACCGGGCTGCCCGCTATACGCCGCCTGCAGGCACCTGGCCGTCGACCTACCAGCGTATCGGTTTTCTGGTCAGAGACGGGGCGGATCCGACACAGATGCAGGTTTTTGCAAAGGCAGTGCTTCCGGCAGCATCGGCATCTGTGAAAAAAACTTCGGCAAACACCGCAGTCACGGGAAATAGTGCCTGCTACAGTCTGAACGGGGCACAGTACAGCATGTATACAAATGCCGGCTGTACAACGGCAGCCAAAACGACGGCCGGAGCAAATGCCGTATTTAAGATCGATGAAAAAGGAAGCAGCAACACGCTCCAGCTTGCACCGGGAACCTATTATATGAAGGAGACCGTGCGTCCGAAGGGCTATCAGCTGGATACGGAAGTAAAGAAGGTCGTTCTGGAGGCAGGAAAGACAAATACGATTGCCGTGAAGGAGCAGCCGATCGTAGGAGAATTTCCTCTGACGGTTGAAAAGGTCCGGGAAGACAATGGAAAAGCAGATCAGGCATTTGCCGGCATTCGTTTCCGGGTTTGTTATTATTCCGGAAGCTGGGAGTATACAAACAGGAATCTTCCTGCAGCGGCAGACCGGACATGGATCATTCAGACAGCCATGGAGAAAAACCAGAGTATAGCCAGACTGCTGCAGACGAATCTGGTAGAGGGGGATTCTTTGTTTTTCAGTGACGGAAAACTGCCGCTGGGAACCTACACGGTTTCGGAGATCCGTGAGTCGGTTCCGGAAGGATTCGGGTGGAATCCGGATATCTATTTTTATCATCTGAAAGACGAAAACGGAAAAACTGCAGTAACAGAGAATAAGACAGCGTCTTCACTCAAGGACTATACGATCCGGATCCCGAATCCGTCTCCGGCGATACGGACAGAAGCCTCGAATCCGGAAAACGGATCCCAATATCTGCCGGCTTCGGAAAAGGAAGTGCGTGTTAAAGATACGATTCTGTATTCCGGGCTGCAGCCGGATTCGGAATACAATGTCGAGGGGCGCATCATGGAGATCACCGATGGAGGTGTAAAAGAGACCGGCATACAGGCTTTCGGATCCTTTAAAACCGGAACAGCCAAAGAGGGAGTCTCGGTATCCGGTACGTATGAGGGAATGGAGTTTTTACTCACCCCGGTCAAATATGCGAATAGGACACTGGTCGTATATGAACGGCTGTATTTGAGAGATGCAGACGGAAGCAGCGGAAAATTAGCAGCAGCTCATGAAGATCCCACTGATCGTGCACAGATGCTTTTTGTAACGGACTTCGAACCGCACAAGACAGTGAACCGGGTCTCCAACGCTTTTGGAATGAAGCATTGCTGGGATATTACTGCAGGTATTCCGCTCGGATTCGGAAATGCAGAAAAACGGGCATTTATTATCGAAGATCGATTTGACAGCAGACTGGATTATTGCGGTGTGGAGTCCTTGCGTATTGACGAAAGCAGCGAAACATTGACGAAAGCAGACTATACAATAACCGAACCGGTGATCGGAAGTGCAGGGGGAATCGTGCGGATCGAATTCACGGAAAGCGGATTGAAAAAGCTGGGAAACAATGAAGGAAAGAACGTGCATCTGGCAATTGAAACTTCCATCAACGCAACTGCAGAAACAGCAGTGAATATTCCGAATAAAGCCGGTGTATATGTGGAAGCCGATGGATACAGTGAGACCAAAATGACGGAAGAGCCTTATGTATATACCGGGCAGATCCGCATACGCAAGGTGGACGAAGACGGAAACACACTTGCAGGTGTGGGACTGCAGCTGTTTACCGAGCATGCTGGAACCATGTATCCGGTTATTCTGAATAACGGCAAAGATCCGGTATGCTACAGTGAGGATGGATATTCGGAAAAGGGTACACCGTATATTTTGTATACCGATGAGCAGGGAATTGCAGCCTTCATGGGACTTCGTGACGGCGAAGACTATGCAGTTCGGGAAATTGCTGCGGCAAGGGGAATGGAACTGCTCACGGAGTCGGTACGGATAACGGTGAAAAACGGAAAGGCCAATGACGGAAAGCTGCTTGAGATCGTAAACGGAAACAGTCTTCATCTGAAAACAGGAGGAGAAGGACGCACAATATGGTATGCAATCTGTATGCTCATTCTGCTTGCAGGTGTCAGTATGTGTCTGTGGTCTGCTCATAAGCGGAAACAGCTGTAGTTATCTGCAAAAATCATGTAATTCTTTTGGTTTTCGTACTTGTAGGAGACGTGCGGGTATGATATAATACTCACGCTGTGTAAAAAGCACGTATAGTGAGTATCGGAGCGGTGCTCGTAAGAGTTCTCCGATAGGAGGATCTATACGGAAGTTTAAACCAAAAGGAGAGAAAAAAATGAGCGTAATTTCTATGAAGCAGTTACTCGAAGCCGGTGTACATTTCGGACACCTCACAAGAAGATGGAACCCCAAAATGGCTCCGTACATCTACACAGAGCGTAATGGTATCTATATCATCGACCTTCAGAAATCTGTAGGCATGGTAGATGATGCATATCGTGCAATCGCTGATATCGTTGCTGATGGCGGAAGAATCCTGTTCGTTGGAACAAAGAAACAGGCTCAGGATACAATCAAAACTGAGGCTGAGCGCTGCGGTGAGTACTTCATCAACGAGAGATGGCTTGGTGGTATGCTGACAAACTTCAAGACAATCCAGTCCCGTATCGCAAGACTCAAAGAGATCGAGAAGATGGAAGAGGATGGAATCTTCGACGTACTGCCGAAGAAAGAGGTTATCGGTCTGAAGAAAGAGCTTGAGAAACTTCAGAAGAACCTTGGCGGTATCAAAGAGATGAAGAGAATTCCGGACGCTATCTTCGTAGTAGATCCGAAGAAGGAGAAGATCTGCGTACAGGAGGCTCATGCACTGGGAATCACTCTGATCGGTATCTGCGATACCAACTGTGATCCGGAAGAGCTTGACTATGTAATCCCGGGCAACGACGATGCTATTCGTGCCGTAAAACTGCTTGTTTCCAAGATGGCAGATGCTGTTATCGAAGCAAAACAGGGTATGGCTCAGGATGCAGGTGCTGAGGAAGCTGCAGACGAGCAGTAATCAGTCATAGTACAAAATAGTAAACTCCGGAGAATCATTCCCCGGAGTTTATCTGAAAAAGGTAACAATTTCATATCCGAAATTGGATATAGATAATCAGGAGGAAATAATTATGGCAATTACAGCAGCACTCGTAAAAGAGTTAAGAGAGCTTACCGGCGCAGGCATGATGGATTGCAAGAAGGCTCTGAATGAGACCGACGGCGACATCGAGAAAGCAGTTGAGTACCTTCGTGAGAATGGTAAAGCTGCAGCTCAGAAGAAAGCAGGCCGTATCGCAGCTGAGGGTATCGTAATGTTCACCGCAGCAGAGGATGAGAAGAAAGCAGCTATCGTTGAGGTTAACTCCGAGACAGACTTCGTTGCTAAGAACGAGCTTTTCCGTACATACGTAAAAGCTGTTGCAGATCAGGCTCTGACAACAACTGCAGCTGATATCGATGCATTCCTGGCTGAGGAGTGGAAAGCAGAAGCTGGCAAGACCGTTAACGATGCACTGATCGCTCAGATCGCTGTTATCGGTGAGAATCTGAAGATCCGTCGTTTCGCTCAGGTTGAAGAGCAGAACGGATTCGTTGCTACCTACAACCATTCCGAAGGTAAGATCGGTGTTCTTGTAGACGTTGTTACAGACGTTGTAAACGACGAGATCAGAGAGATGGCTAGAAACGTAGCTATGCAGATCGCAGCTATGAGACCGGAGTACACCTCCAACAAAGAGATCCCGGCTGATTACATCGAGAAAGAGACCGAGATCCTTCGTGCAGCTATCATGAACGATCCGAAAGAGTCCCAGAAACCGGAGAAGGTTATCAACGGAATGATTCAGGGTCGTATCAACAAAGAGCTGAAAGAGATCGTTCTGCTTGATCAGGTTTACGTAAAAGCTGAGGATGGAAAACAGTCCGTAGCTAAATACGTTGAACAGGTTGCTAAAGCAAACGGCGCTAAGCTTGAGATCAAAGGATTCGTTCGTTTCGAGACTGGTGAAGGTCTGGAGAAGAAGAACGAGGATTTCGCAGCAGAGGTTGCAGCAGCAGCAGGTAACTAATCAGATCCTGTCGACTGCGGCAGAGAGATCTGCAGCAAAGCGAATATACGTCAAAAAAGAAGGTGTGCAGACACCTTCTTTTTTTGTACCCGATTGCTGCTATTGCGGCATTCCTGCTTCCGGGAATTCTCGCTGATAGTCAAAGGGGAATTATATTTTCTGTTTAGGGCTCGTAAACGTATAAGTCTGCGCGGGAATACTCTTGCAGGATTTGATTGTTGGATTGACAGGGTTACTCAACAAGTGCCTCAAGTCTGCAGAAACGATCGAAGAGCGTATCATAGAGAACATCCTCGGGGATCGAATCTTCGTAATCATACTGGCTGCCCTCCAGATCAGTGATGATTACCTTGTAGGTGTATCCGTTCTCGGCATCCTTTTCCGTGCTTTTGTAGATGTGTACCTGACGTGTTCGCTTTGCTGCGTGTTTGGTTCTTTCTGCTCCCGGTTCCGCATAAATGAGATCATTGGTCAGACTGCGGGCTTTTACCTTCAATTTGTTAATATCCATCTGATTACCCTCCTTATATGCAGCAAAGCTGCAGATCTAATTCTAATTCTAATTATAGCACGATTCTGTTAGGACAGCCTCCGCCATTCATATAGTTTATGGGTCATTTTCTGTTATGCAGCGATTGTTAATCACGGTATATTCTGTCTATTTCTGTTATTCTGCAATTTGAATTTAATGTATATTCCGCCGCTTCCTGTTATTCTGCGATTGCATATTTCTCACCTTCATTGGCTTCGTCCATTATCATATCGGATTCGGGGATCTGTTCTTCATAATGCAGACGAATAACGGCTTGCGGCCAGTTTAAACTGATATATGCATATCGATCCCGTTCTTTTCCTGCACGCTGCATCTCTTCCATCAGCTGTTTCAGAATATCCCGTGTCAGATAGCCTCCACGCCAGTGATAGGTCAGGCAGCGCCCCTTTTTGGCTGCCTGCAGCGAACGTTTATATACATCCTCGATCTTTGTGAACGATAATTTCTTTTCCTTATAATAAAAGTGATCGTGATCGGTACAGGAAGGAGCAGGTGCAATCAAGGGCTCATGATCACGGAAAACTGCCTGATCATCCAGGTTAAAGTAATCATAGCGAATATCCTGTGGATTTTTTCCGGCACGGGTCAGAGAATTATCAAAGGTTGCATCCAGATGATAATAGGTCTTGCCGATCCGGACGATATTCCAGACATGTCTGTATTTGATTCCCTTATCCGGATTATTTCCGCACATGGCGATCATGCACCAGATGCCAAGAGCATCACAGAGGATCTTTACCGATTTTGCGATACCTTCGCAGACGCCGGTTCCCTGGCCGAGCGGTCCGATGATCTCATGGGAATAGGGCTTCTTCAATTTGTCATAGTTCACATGGGTACAGATAAAATCGTGGATGTATTTTTCTTTTTCCCACTCCGACATGTCCCGGGCAGGCCGGGAGAGTTTTTCGATGCGGGAGCGAAGCGCCTTCTGATGCTCACGAATCTTATCATTGGTAAACAAATACTCCGGCAGCAGAATAAGATTGGGAGAATCCTGGTAGTGGCGGTATTTGTAGCTGACTGCCCAGAAGATATCCGGATGGTCCAGCCGAAGCAAAAAGAAAACGTCAAACAACGCCCTGGGCTCCAGATACGGAATCTGGATCTCGGAAGCCAGCTGGCGGAAACCCTGTTCCATGGCATGGTAGGCAGTCTGTTCTGTTTTGTTCATTCGGGAATAGTAATACGGTTCCATGGCAATGTTCCTTTTAGATGATATATAGAAATACATGCATAAAACGCAGATACGGAAGCGGGGCCGCCTGCAATAGTACTTTATCGATTGTACTTGTCGGAGCGAATGGTGTCAATCAAACCGGAAAGTATGTTATACTGATAAGGATCGAAAATGGCAGATGGCCATAGACAGAAATCGAAGGGGGAGAAACATGCAGATAGCGGATATGCACTGCGATACCATAATGAAGCTGTGGTATGCGGAATTACGGGGAGAGCCGGCTTCCATTACCGGGGATGGGGAGTTTGATCGTTCCCTTCATATCAATTTGAACAAACTGGAGACGGGAGGATATATTCTCCAGAATTTTGCCCTGTTTACCAATCAGTCACTTCCGGCAGCATTCGACGGGCGGCAGAATCTTTCCAATTATTTTGGGGTATCCAATGAGGAAGAATACCGGCGTCTGGATCCTTGGATACAGGCAAAAGAGATGATTCGCGTTTTTAAACGGGAGATGGAAGAAAACAGTAGCCGGATCCGTCAGGTATTTCGATATAAGGACATAGAGGAAAATCAAAGGGAAGGCAGGATCTCTGCAGTGCTGACTACGGAAGAAGGATGCATCATCGGAGAGGACCTTACCAGACTGGACGAATTGTACAAGGCCGGCGTTCGGATGATGACAGTAACCTGGAATTTTGCCAATCAGCTTGGTGTGCCCAATCGACCGGATCCGGAGTTTAAGAAGGATTTTTCAAAGTTTTTTGCTTTTAAACCAGATCCGGACAGCGGATTGACAGATTTCGGAAAAGAGGCTGCTGCCGCGATGGCTGAGAAGGGAATCCTGGTCGATGTCAGTCATTTGTCAGACGGAGGATTCTGGGATGTGGCAGAAATCGTCCATGGTCCTTTTGTTGCCAGTCATTCGAATGCAAGGGCTGTTACCGGTGTTCACAGGAATCTGACAGATGATATGATTCGGACGATTGCAGAACATGGCGGCGTTATCGGATTAAACTTCTGTCCCGCTTTTACTTCCATGGGCAGCAGTGCCGATCAGTGCCTGACAAATGCGGAGACACTTGCACGTCATCTGAAACATATGCTGAATGTAGGAGGAAGGGAGATTCTGGCATTGGGAACCGATTTTGACGGCATCTCCCCGGCAGGACTGGAAATTCATGATGCTTCTGAGATGCAGATGCTGGCAGACGGCCTGCGAAAAGAAGGAATTGAAGAAAGTATTCTGGAAGGGCTTTTCTATAAGAATCTGCTTCGGCTCTATAGAGAAGTTTTGAAATAACAGGAAGGAGGAGCTATGGAGAACGAGAGAAAAGATCCAAAAACGGAAGTGCAGACGATAAAAAAAGAGAAACGGCCCCTGTCATCGGCTACACCGGATGAGCTGGATGCCTATTACAGGAGAAAGCGGGAGCGTGAAGCGAGAAAGCGTGCGCGTATTCGTAAGAAAAAGATCATGGCCGGCTTATCGGCAGCGGCTGTATTGATCCTGCTTATTCTGCTGATTACAGGAATTGCTTCGCTTATTCGAAAAGGAAAAAAGACCGATAAGAACAGCGGAGAAAATGTAACGGCAGATTCCGGTGCATTGCAGGAGGCAGAGGTTACACCGGCCGTTCGGACGATCACACCGACAGATCTGCTGCTGACCTTCACCGGTGATTTCATTCTGGGAACAGATGAGTATTTTGCATATGATACCAGTATGAATGCGTATTATGATGAGAATACGCCGGATTACTTCCTGAGCGGCGTAAAGGATGTCTTCGAGCAGGATGACCTGACGATCATCAATTTTGAGAGTACATTGACGGAAGAGACCGACAGGGTAGAGAACCAGTTCGCATTCAAAGCACCGCCGGAATACATCAATATCATTGATCATGCATCGATCGAGGCGGCCAATGTTGCAAATAACCACAGTCATGATTACGGTGAGAAAAGTTTTACGGATACTCTGGCGAAGTTGGAAGAGGGAGGCATTAAGCCTTTCGGATATGACAAAACGGCTGTGCTTGAAGTAAAAGGCGTAAAGGTAGGAATCTTCGGTATATACGAACTGGATGATTATGATGGTGTGGCACCGGAGATCACGCAGCGGATCAACGAATTGAAAGAGCAGAAAGTCGATCTGATCATCGGTGTATTCCACTGGGGTAATGAGCTGGAATCCTATCCGGATAAGTATCAGGTGCAGCTGGGACATCAGGCTATTGACGAAGGTGCGGATCTGGTCGTCGGACATCACCCGCATGTCATTCAGGGAATCGAATATTATAAAGGAAAGACGATTGCCTATTCCCTTGGAAATTTCCTGTTCGGCGGAAATGCCAATCCGACAGAGATCGATACCATGATCTTCCAGATGAAGTTCTCGCTGGATGAAAGAGCGAAGATCACGGATCAGCAGATCAATATTATTCCGTGTCTGGAAGGAACAAACTGGGATTATAATGATTATCAGCCAACGATCGTGACCGGTGAGGATGCACAGTACATAATAGATAAGCTGGATGAACGGAGCCGGGAAATTGCAGAGAATTATACCGTGGAGAGTGTATATAACAGCTCGACCGACGGAACGATCGGATTTAAGAGCAGCGGTTCTGCAAAGACAGAAGAAGTAAATGCCAATGCTGTAAATGCAGCTTCTTCGGATGAAGAGGCTGGCAGTGATGCAGATACAGGGACTGCGGATCAGGCGGATTCCGGGAATGGAAGTCTGCAGGCTGTGGCTGTAGAGTAAGGAATAATGCTCTGTTTTGCCGGAAGGTGAAACAGAGCATTATTTATATTCATCGGGTTCGAATCCAATTCAGACAACAAAAAAGAGAATCCTTTGGATTCTCTTTCAAGTAGCGAGAGGGGGATTCGGTCTTCGCTCCGCTCCGGTCGGCGCTAAACGCTCGTCCCCCGGACGAGCAGCGCCCTCGCCACCGCAGGCGGTGTCATCGGGTTCGAATCCAATTCAGACAACAAAAAAGAGAATCCTACGGATTCTCTTTCAAGTAGCGAGAGGGGGATTCGAACCCTCGACACCGCGGGTATGAACCGCGTGCTCTAGCCAGCTGAGCTATCTCGCCATATGATGTTGTGAAATGATAGGCATTTCGAGTAGCGAGAGGGGGATTCGAACCCTCGACACCGCGGGTATGAACCGCGTGCTCTAGCCAGCTGAGCTATCTCGCCATATACAAGTTAAGTGGAGTGGGACCAATAGGGCTCGAACCTATGACCCTCTGCTTGTAAGGCAGATGCTCTCCCAGCTGAGCTATGATCCCAAAGAAATAACGCACTCAACTTGCTTTGCTATTATAACCTGCAGGATGAAGAATTGTCAACAGGAAATATAAGAAAACAAATAAAAATTTTGAGTTTTCTGATTTTAGATACAATTAGAAACGGAACAAAATCCGGATAAAAAACTTCCTGCAAGTCCATGGAAAAAGAATAACAAATATGGTACAATAAGGCAAATTATTATGAATCGAAACAGAAAGGTGGACTTGAGATGGCTAATATGAAGGATTTAAAGGATCTTTTACAGGAAAGCAGTAAGGCTGGTAAGAAGAGCAACAACAAAGCTCTGAAGATCACACTGGCCTGTGTCGGAGGTATTGCAGCTGCAGCCGGTGCAGCATATGCAGCATATAAATATTTCACTCCGGACTATCTGGAAGATTTCAGTGATGAGGACTTCGAGGATGATTTTGATGATTACTTCGAGGATGAAGACATCAAAGAAGCACCGGTAGAAGAGAAGGCAGAAGAAGCTCCGGCAGAGGAGAAGGCTGCAGAAGAGGCTCCGGCAGAAGAGAAAGCTGAGGAAGCTCCGGAAGAGGTTGCTGCAGAGGAAAAGGCTGAAGAAGCACCGGTAGAAGAGTAAGAATCAGGAAGAGCTGAACAGATCATACAGTACGACTTCGGTACCCGGTACCGAAGTCGTTTTCCTGTTAATGTGAGGAATAGGAGAGTTCATATAGAATGAAAAAAGGCGAAGAATATACAGGTAAAGTAATCGGATCAAAGTTTCCGAATAAAGGACAGATTCTGATCGGTGATGATAAGGTTACTGTAAAGAATGCAATTCCGGGACAGACCGTTCATTTTCGTATTCAGAAAAAGAAAAGCGGCCGCGCCGAAGGCAGACTGCTGGAGGTGGTCGAGCCGTCTCCGCTGGAAACCGAAGAGCCCGGATGCAGTATCTATCCTGCATGCGGAGGCTGTCTATATCGGACCATTCCTTACAAAGAGCAGCTGGAGATCAAGAAAAATCAGGTTCTGGAGCTTCTGACCAATGCCGGTATTGATACATCCGTATATGAGGGAATCAAACCCAGTCCGCTTCCGGATCGCTATAGAAATAAAATGGAATATTCCTTTGGTGACAGTGAAAAAGACGGTGAACTGATGCTTGGTCTGCATAAGCGTGGAAGTATGTATGATGTACTTCCGGCTCTCGATTGTCATATCGTGCATGAGGATTTTAATCGGATCGTAAAATGTGTTCTTGATCTTATGCGTGAGAAAGGCTGGACATACTATCACAAGAACAGCCATGAAGGCTATCTGCGTCATTTACTGATCAGAAGGGCATGTATGACAGGTGAGATTCTTGTGGATCTGGTTACCAGTTCACAGAGTCCGGCCGATGAGCAACAGGTACTGGTTGAGTTAGTCAGAAGACTGCGCAATTTGTCACTGGATGGAAATCTCTGTGGAATTCTGCATACATACAATGATTCTGTTGCCGATACGATAAAAAATGAACATACAGACATTCTGTACGGACAGGATAATTTCTATGAGGAGATTTTGCAGCTGATGTTCAAGATCACTCCATTCTCCTTCTTCCAGACAAACTCCAGAGGTGCAGAAGTTCTGTACAAAACAGCACGAGAGTTTCTGGGAGACAAGGAAGTGCGCGGAAAGCGAGTATTTGACCTGTACAGCGGAACCGGAACAATCGCGCAGATCCTTGCACCGGCAGCGGAAGAAGTAGTTGGTGTAGAAATTGTTGAGGAAGCCGTTGAGGCCGCACGTCAGAATGCAATGCTGAATAATCTGCACAACTGCAAATTTATTGCCGGTGATGTGCTCAAGGTGCTGGACGAGATCGAAGAGAGACCGGATACCATTGTGCTGGATCCGCCGAGAGACGGTATTCATCCGAAGGCACTTCCTAAAATTGTTGCGTACGGGGTAAATCGTATTATCTATATCTCCTGCAAACCGACCAGTCTGGTACGTGATCTGCCGTATTTTGTAGAACATGGATATGAAGTGAGCCGGATCTGCAACGTCGACATGTTCCCGGACACACCTCATGTCGAGACGGTATGCCTTTTGTCCAAACTTTCTGGAGCGAAGAATACTATCGATGTGA
>JAUNAK010000066.1 GCA_030527665.1 Eubacteriales bacterium | reverse complement strand
GGCAGCTAAGAGACAGAAACCGCCGAAACTGAAAGCGGCAGCGAAGATACAGAAGCTTCCGAAGCCGAAAGCAGTGAGGAAACAGAAGGTACCGAAGGTGATAATGCAGATGCAGCCGGTCATGATAACACGGATGAGAATGCTGTGAATGCGAACGGAACAGAGGCGGATGCAGAAAAGGGAGAAACGGTTCCTGAAGAGGGACAGGACGAAAATGAGGTGAATGACCATGCGTGAGGAAAAAACAATAATTGCCGAAAATTCGTCTCCTGAAACACAAGGATCGTTGGAGAATGTACAGACTTCCGCTTCGGACATGGAAGATGTGAAAGAAATGATTTCCGGGGAGGAAACGGTTGAGACTGAACCGGAGAATACAGAATCGGCGGGATCAGCAGAAGGTGAACCCTTAGAGGCGGAACCGGAAGGCGGATCTTCGGAGGAAAAAACGGACAGCGAAGTCCGGGAGACAGAAACGGACAGCGAACCCTCTGAGATGACAGCAGGAAACGAAACCGAAGAGGAGAACACGGAAGACGAAATACCGGAGAAAGAAGCTGAAAGCGAAGCCGGGGAGCCGGAAGCGGAAGGTGAAGCTTCGGAGGATGCTCCGGAAGAGAATTCTTCGAAGGTGAAAAGCGGAAAGGTACGGCCATATCATGAAAGATACTATCTGCGATATGGGGAGGGAAAACGTACGGCACCGCTGGATCTGAAAGGTACAAAAGCCTTTTTGACGGAGATCGGCTTTGACGGAGGAGAACTTCGGCAGGCACGCAGCGGCGGAAATATCTCCAGGGTCTTTCAGACAATTGAACCGGGCAGTCAGATGCGCTGTTCCTACTGCGGAACCGAGATCTCAGGCGTAGAGTTTTACCGGCTGCCGGACGGACGGCTGCGCTGTACAAACTGCAGCAGTACACTGATCAGAAACAAGGCGGAAATAGAAGAGATATTTCGGCGGATCCTTAATAATCTGGACAGCTTCTTCGGAGCGACCATTGACGTACCGATCTCAATCGAAGTTACAGATGAGCGCAAGCTGAAGAGAAAGATCGGAGAACCGATCGGAACAAGAGACAGCCAGAGTATTCTTATTCTGGGTGTGGCCATCAACAAAAAAGGAAAATACAGTATTATTCTTGAAAATGGTGCACCGCGCATCTCGTTGATCGCTACATTTGCTCACGAATTGACACACATTTGGCAGTATATACACTGGGATACGCAGAAGGGATTCAGACCTTGTGCCCAGAGTAAACGGCTTTTGATCTACGAAGGACTGGCCAAATGGGTAGAAATTCAATATCTGTACCTGATTGGAGAAACCAATGCGGCAAGAAGAGAGGAACTGATTACCAGAAACAGACAGGATGAATACGGAATTGGATTCAGACTGTATGAAGATCAGTATCCGCTTTCCCGTAAGGCAATGACCTGTGAGGAAACTCCGTTTACAACGGACAGATATCCGCTGGGATAAGAGAAAAGAGGTTCAGCTGAATTCTAAAAAGCTGACAGCAGGTTTAAAGAAACAGGGGGATGATTCTTTGGGAATCGTCCCCCTGTTTCTGACTATAATGAATAGGCCGATGCCTTTTGGTTCTTCATATAAATGTATGTGCAATCTCCTGAGTTGTGGTACACTAAATAATTGAAAAATACACAGAAAGTGAGCTGTAAAAAATATATGAAATGGTTAATTGCATCGGATATTCACGGGTCGGCATACTATTGCCGGCAGCTGCTGGAAGCATATGAGAGAGAACAGGCAGACCGGATGCTTCTGCTGGGGGACCTGCTTTATCATGGACCGAGAAATGATCTGCCGAAAGAATATGATCCGAAGGCGGTTCTTGCTATGCTGAATGCACATAAGGAGGATATATGGGCAGTTCGGGGCAACTGTGACGGAGAAGTGGATCAGATGGTTCTGGAATTCCCGATTCTGGCGGATTACTGTATTCTGGTGGAAGGAAAGCATACGATCTTTGCCACGCATGGTCATCATTTTCATGAGCAGGCGGTACCGCCGCATCACAGAGGGGATATTCTGCTTCACGGACATACTCATGTACCGAAGTGCGTGGAGCATGAGGATTACATCTACATGAATCCCGGCTCGACTTCTATTCCGAAGGAAGGATCCTGGCATGGATATATGATCCTTGAGAACGATCGATTCGACTGGAAGGATATGGAAGGCAATGTGCAGATGACGTATGCAGCCGGAGATACAGTACAGTCGGAGCGCGCAGCTGAGTGAAAGTGCGGAAGGTGAACTGTTTGAAGGATTCTGCCATATGAACGAGGCGGAAATAGAGAGATACAGAAACGGCATTCCCTTGCAGTGTGAGAGAGTGTCGTTTTTTGAGTGATACGTGAGAAAATTCGGTAATTTCAGCTCGATCGGGGAAGTATATCAAATTCCGATCGATCAGAGTGCGAATCAGAAAGGAAATTATATGACGGAATATATGAGAGAACGAAATGAAATTGACAGGGAAGATACATGGGATCTTTCAGTATTGTTTGCTTCCGATGAAGCATGGGAAGAGGGGCTTCAGACGCTGGAGGAACTGGTGGAAGCTGCTGCAGAGTTTCAGGGAAAACTGGTGAATGCGGAGTCGATCCGGAAATATCTGGAAACATCCGGGAAAATGGAACGGATCCTGTCCAGCCTGTTTGCTTATGCCAGCATGAGAAGAGATGAGGATACCAGAGAAGAGAAAGCACAGGCAATGTATGCACGTATTTACAGTAAGTATGTGCAGGCATTGACGGCCTGTTCCTTTGCGGAGCCGGAGATTCTGTCCCTTTCTGATGGAGAACTGCGGAAATTAGAGAGTGCACCGGAACTTGCGGAGTATCGGTATACGATCACCAGACTGGTCCGTCAGAAACCGCATACACTGACTGCTTCTGAAGAAGAACTGCTGGCCAGAATGGGAGAAGTATTCGCAGTTCCCAGAGAAGTGGCGACGAATCTGATGAATGCAGATCTTGTTTTTGATCCGGTAAAAGATGGAGAAGGAAAGGAAACAGAGGTAAATGCTGCCAATTACATCCTTCTGCAGATGTCCCGGGACCGTGTTCTGCGTGAGAATTCCTACAACAGTTTTTATAAGGGATACCGGCAGCATATCAATACGTTTGCGGCCGCCTTTGCGGGAGCTGTGAAAGGGGCAGCGGCAGAAGCTGCCGCAAGAAAATACGGTTCTTCCAGAGAAATGTCCATGAGCGGAGAATGGATCCCGGTATCGGTGTATGACAGTCTGATCGAGTCGGTACGTAAGGCGGCTCCGCTGATGCATCGGTATATTCGTCTGAGAAAAAAGATCCTGGGTGTAGATGAGCTGCATTATTACGATCTGTATGCACCGCTCTCGGCCGGAAGCAGCAGAAGCTATTCGTATGAGCAGGCAAAGCAGATGGTACTGGATGCGACAGCACCGCTTGGGGAAGACTATGTAAATACTGTCAGACGGGCATATCAGGAGCGATGGATCGATGTGTATCCGAACAAAGGAAAAAGAGGCGGTGCCTATTCCCAGAGCAGCTATGATTCCAACCCGTATATTCTCATGAATTTCACCGGAACGCTGGACAGTGTATCCACGCTGGCACATGAAATGGGGCATTCCATGCACAGCTGGCTGTCGAATCATGCGCAGCCGGTACAGTATGCGGATTATACGATTTTTGTTGCGGAGGTTGCTTCTACCGTTAATGAAAATCTGCTGATCGAGCAGCTGCTGAAGGCGTGCAGAAATGCCGAAGCACCGGATCGGGAAGAGGAAATGGCTCTGCTGAACCAGTATCTGGAAGGGTTCAAGGGAACGGTTTATCGACAGACGCTGTTTGCGGAATTTGAGAGAGAGGCACATGCCATGGTAGAGAGAGGCGAGGCTCTGCATCCGGCTTCCCTGAATCAGCTGTATAAGCGACTTCTTACCGAGTATTTCGGACCGGATCTTGTGGTGGATGATAATGCGGCGTCCGAATGGGCAAGGATCCCCCATTTTTATCGGCCGTTCTATGTGTATAAATATGCAACCAGCTATTCCGCATCGGTGGCGATCTCGGAGGGGATCCTGCAGGAGGGACTTCCTTTTGTAGAAAAATATCTGCATTTTCTGTCTCTCGGCGGCAGCTGCGATCCGCTGGATGAGCTGAAGACCGTGGGCATTGACATGACGACACCGGATCCGGTGGATCGTGCACTGGAGAAGTTCGGCCGTGTACTCGATCAGGCGGAAGCTCTTGTATAACAGTGAGCAGAAATATGCTATAATCAAGTATACGTATGCCTGACTGCAGGGAGGTATGTATGAAGAAAATACGTGTGTATATCTGCCTGTTTTCAGGTTGTATTTGTTTACTGGCAGGCTGTGGAAAAACGAAGCTCCGGGAGACGGGTGCAGAAGAGCCGTTGGCATCTGCTTCCGTTCAGACAGAAGCGGATGCCGGCGAAAAAAAGGAAGATTCCAAAGCGGAGTCGGTTCTTTCCGGCTCGGAGGATGCTGCGGGAACAACTGCCGGAGAATATGGAGATTTTGTGATTCCAAAGGCGATGCGTTCGGCCGGTTCTGCCGGCAGCCGTTCCCCGGAAGAAGGCAAGAAGGAATTAAAGGAACGAAATGCTGCCTACCGGGAAACTGTAAAAAAAGCGGAGACGGATCGAAAGGCACAGGAGGCTGCTGCGGAAGAGGCGCGCAGAAAAGCGGAGGAAGAAGAACAAAAGCGGAAGGCTGAGCAGGAAGCTGCAGAGGCGGAAGAGAAGCGAAAAGCGGAGGAAGACGCTCGAAGAGCAGCGGAAGAGGAATCTGAAAAAAACGAAGAGCATGAGATCCAGGATATGATCGAAAGTCAGGACGAGGCCGATGGAACGAATCGTCGGGAAGAAGATCCGATACAGGCGGTTTTTGCGGCTGCTATTCCCAATCTGACAGTCAGTGATGCAGTTCCGGCTGAACTGCAGGATCTGCAGAATGCTGCGTTTTTCTGGACACAGCAGCTGTTTCAGCGGATCGCAGACGGAGATTCGGCAGGGATCGCAGCGATGATGGAGGATGGAACAGAGGTTCCGGATGAGGCAAAGATCGCCGATGTGAAAAATAAAATGGAAGATGCTGCCAGGAGACAGCATCTGTGTGTACAGCTCGCAGCCGAATCAGAGGGGGTACTGTATTTTACGGTATACGGATTTGATGATGAAAACGGGGAAGTGAGCGGAGGCGCATTCTGTATCGCTGATTTTGGCGGCGGATATGTATACACGGCAGCACCGCTGGAAAACGGGATCTGTCGGAATTGTGCAGGGCATTGCCAGGTAAATGGAATAACCTGTCCGGAATGCGGCGGAAGCGGTTTTCTCCTGGTTCAGGAGATCGAGTATGAGTGATCAATGGGGTTTTTATGACTGTCAACAGGGAATACAGTAAGGAAAAACGGCATAGCGAAAAACGTGTTCCTGCAGCAGACGGCCGCCGGTCGATGGAGGGCGTGTCCACAGAGACAGAAGCAGTGAAGGCAGACGGCAAGGCTGTTCAGGAACCGGAGGTTGACCGGAAACTTGGCCGAATTATTGCAGCGGTGTCTGTTCTTCTTGCGGCAGCGATCATTGTGGTTTGTGTTGTGATTCCTGCTTACAGAATTCGAACGACTGCAAAGGGAAACGGAGAAGGCATGGAAACACCGGCTGAAGAGGCGGAAAATGCGTCGGAAACGGATCCGGTTACGCCCGTTGTTTTTTTCGGAAAACCGAGAGGATACGAAACGGCGATGGAACAGCATGGTGGAGCGGCAGAACGCAAGGAACTGATCGCAACGAACGGGCCGGATATTGCAGCAGGGGAAGAGAAGCCTGCGCGGCCGGAAAATGTGGTTGGAACTCCGCTGAACTATTTTTATCGTCCGTCCAATTATGAGGCGGTAGAAGGCGAGGTTGCCGTAAAGCCTGCATATGTTCGATATGAAGACGGCCGGATCGTCATGGACTGTTATGTGATCTGCGGGCTGACAGATGTACAGGCTGTTTACAACATCGGGGTTTACAACCTGTGTCTGAAAGGCCGGAATCATGTGATAGCAGAAGGATCCTTCGGAGTTCTGGAAGATCTGCTGATGGGAGCCGGGGATGTGGTGACCTGGACGTTTACGTTTGAGCCTTCGGAGATCAGAGATACGGAAGCAGATCTGACCGATATTCTTTATCTGGAGTATCGGACAGCCTACGATTATCATAAATAAGGAGTGATGGAATGAGACATTGTCCTAAATGCGGAGCGGAAACAGATGGAAAATTCTGCGGGAAATGCGGTCAGAATCTGCAGGAAGTCATTGAAAACACAGAATATCGTGCGGCGGAGCCGGAAAACAGCAGGGCCTCAGAAGTGCAGGAAGCGGGGGAAGAGCTGACGGATGAAGAGACGGAAGCCGGGTACGGGATCGGGAAGATCTTCATCCGATCATTTGCAGTTATTCTGGCAGCTGCGATCCTCTGTATAGCAGCGGTAGTCGGTTATCGTTTTTATCAGGAAAAAACCAGAGTGGAGGAGTTTGATCCTTTTGAAAATCTGACGATCACCTTTGCGGGTGTAGGTCCGGATGGTACGGCAAAGGCAGAAGTTGTTACAACCAATCCGGCCGTAAAGGCCATGACTTTTACGATGGACCGGAATTACGGCTTATCCAACGGTGATGAAGTAGTCGTGACGGTGACAATGAAGGATGGCAGTGATCCGGAGAAATCCTGTAAGGATACTTACAGACAGATGCCGACAAGATTGAAAGCGACATATACCGTGGAGGGGCTGGAGCATTATCCTGCTTCTGCCTCGGAAATAGCAAAGGATTCCATTCAGGAAATGCGGGCTATGCTGAAGGCTTCTTTGCAGCGGGATATTACAAACTGGAATAAGGCACTGATCGATCAGACCGAATATCTGGGATGTTACTATCTTGTGGCCAAAGATGAGAAAAATGATCCGAGAAAC
Source organism: Eubacteriales bacterium (assembly GCA_030527665.1). Lineage (GTDB taxonomy): Bacteria > Bacillota > Clostridia > Lachnospirales > Lachnospiraceae > Bilifractor. The sequence goes on along the minus strand of JAUNAK010000066.1, from coordinate 10,410 downwards.
GAGCTGTTTATTGTTGAACGTATCGATGTGCTGACAAACGGAGGCGATACATTCAGTTTCTATTATTATATTGCCTATACCAATGTGATCGTGGATGAAGACGGAAAGGTTGTCAATGAGCTGAAAGATTACCAGCCGCCGATGGACATCAACGAGATGAGCGAGACGGAGACACATGTGTCTTATTTTGGTTTTCCGACACTGGATGAAATGGAAAACCGAATTTTTGTAGTAGATACCTTTGAGATGGTTGATAAAGTCACGGATAAGCCGAAGGAGCCGAATATTATAACGGGAACGAAGGATTCGGCATCCAAAAAATAAATGAGGGTTAGCAGCTATGGGTTATATTTTGTCGGTTTACAGCAGAATGGCATTTAAGGATTATCCGCTTCCTGCTGTGGATAATACGGATCATACAATTACATTGGACAGAGAGATTTTTCAAATGAAGGAGGATATCCGGCTGGATCTGGAAGTCAGAGAACAGAAATGGCGCTTCCGTTCTTCGGATACGTATATCATTCGTTCAAAGAGAGGAAATACGGGAGCAGGTGAGATCTGTGCAAATCAGATTCTGGAGCTTTCTACAACAGATGAAGCTGTGCATCTGACCTTTGTTGTTCGGGAGAACCTTAGTCCGATGCGGGCATTTGCGCGGCTGGATATTTCCCGGGTGTCACAGATCTGTATCGGAAAAGAGGCGGATTGTGATATATCTGTGAATGTCATGGGGCTGGTTTCGCACCAGCATATGATCCTTTCCTTTGATCGGGGAGGCTGTATGGTAACCGATTCCAGTCAGAACGGTGTCTATGTCAATTCCAGACGTGTGGAACGTACACAGATGCTTCGTTTCGGGGATGTGATCAATCTTTTTGGCATGAAGATCATCTGGATGGGAAGGATTCTGTCTGTTGATCTGGGGTATATACCGGGAATTCTGATCAATAATCCGGACATTCGTGTTCTGGGAGAAAATACCCGTTTTTCATACTGGACAGTGCCTCCTTTCAAGGGAAGAATTTCCGGCGGAAAGGACAATTTCAGCCGAAATCCCAGAAGTATTCTGCCCATCCCGACAGAAAAAATGGAAATTGAAGCACCGCCCGCCCAGGAAAGACTGCAGAAGCAGTCGATGCTGCTTGCAATCGGACCGAGTATGACAATGGCGATTCCCATGGTTCTCGGGAGCAGTCTGGCTGTTATGGGAAGCAGTATGGGCGGCAATTCCGTATTCATGTATGTGGGACTGGTGACGGCAGTATCGGCTGCCCTCATCGGAAGTATATGGGCTGTTGTGGATATGCGGCGTGTACAGAAGGAGACACAGCTGAAGGAAGAAGACAGGAAACGATCCTACACATCGTATCTGGAGGTAAAGGATCGGGAAATCGGCAGCAGATTCGAGTATACAAAGGATGCACTTCGAAGAATGTATCCGTCACCGTCATCCTGCTGCGGTCTTGGCGCTGACAGTCTGGAATTGTGGGGCAGAAATGCATCACAGAAGGATTTTCTCTATGAACGTCTGGGTGTGGGTACACTTCCGTTTCCGACAGAAATAGATATACCAAAAGCAAAATTCCATGTGTACAAAGATCCGCTGGAAGACGGACCGAAGGAAATTTACGACAGATATGCCAGCATGGATCAGGTTCCTGTCGGCGTTGATCTGGCAGCAAATCAGCTGATCAGTATCATTGGCGGCAGAAATCGTATACGGGCGTGTCAGGTGATGAAGAGTCTGATCACACAGATCGCAGCAGCTAATTCCTATACCGATGTGAAGATCTGTATGGTCTACAATGGAGAAAAAAGCCGGGAAAAGGAACTGCTGGAGGATGTTAAGTGGCTTCCGCATGTATGGTCGGAGGATCGGAAATTTCGCTTTATTGCAGATAACCGGAGAGATGCTGCGGAAGTGTTCTTTCAGCTGGCAGAAGTCGTTCGCAGCCGTTCCGAGGAAAAAAATCAGGACAAGGACAAAAAGGAACTCCCGCTTCCGTATTATGTGCTGTTCCTTACGGAGCCGTCCTGGCTGGATGACGAACTGCTGAACAAGTATGTGCAGGAGAATGATCCGGCCTATGGACTTACCTGTCTGCTGGCGGTTTCCGGTTACGAGGAGCTTCCTAACAGCTGTCATGTGGTTATTCAGAACGAAGAAAGCTATCACGGCATGTATACGGTCGGTACCGATGAAGGGGAGCGGCAGGACATTGTATTTGATGTTACGGACAATGCTGCCTTCCATGATTTTGCGGTTCGTCTGGCAGGACTGTGCGTCAAGGAGAATATAAAGACCGGAGAGATACCGGAAAAACTGACCTTTATGGATATGTATCATGCCCATCGTCTGCAGGATCTGAAGGTGGAAGAACGATGGCTGAAGAACCGCTGCTTCGAGACCATGCGTGTTCCCATCGGAGAAAAAACAGGCGGTGCTCTCTGCTATCTGGATGTGCATGAGAAATATCACGGACCGCATGGTCTGATTGCAGGTACAACCGGATCCGGTAAATCCGAGACTTTGCAGACCTATATTCTGTCGCTGGCTGTGAACTACAGTCCGGAGGATGTGGGATTTTTCCTGATCGACTATAAGGGCGGCGGAATGGCCAATCTGTTTACCAGACTTCCGCACATGATGGGATCGATCTCCAACCTTTCGGGAAATCAGGTTCGAAGAGCCATGATCTCTATCAAGAGTGAAAATAAACGGCGTCAGAAACTTTTTAATGAGAATGGCGTAAATAATATCAACCAGTATTCCCAGTTGTACCGCAGTCATGAGATCAGTGTCCCGCTTCCGCATTTGTTTATTATTATTGATGAGTTTGCGGAGCTGAAGAGGGAAGAACCGGAGTTTATGCAGGAACTGATCAGCGTGGCACAGGTCGGACGAAGTCTGGGTGTACATCTGATCCTTTCCACGCAGAAACCGGCAGGTACGGTAAATGAGAATATCTGGAGCAACAGTAAGTTCCGGCTTTGTCTGCGGGTGCAGGACAGGGCAGACTCTATGGATATGCTTCATAAACCGGATGCAGCTTTTCTGACAGCTACCGGACGGGGATATCTGCAGGTGGGAAATGACGAACTGTATGAGCAGTTTCAGTCAGCCTGGAGCGGAGCCGTATACGAGGAGTACAGCGGTACGAATACCGAAAGCGTACAGATGCTCACGGTGACCGGCAGAACGGCAATGACAGGAAACAGGATGAAAATCCGCCGGCAGGAAGAGCAGAAAAAAGTCTGGATCGCATCGCTGCTGCGGATAATTGAACTTGCGGAAGCAAAAGGGGAGCAGGAAAGCGGAGAGGATCGGACAGACCTTGTATTTGCTGAACTGAAGCATGCAGGTATCGATTATCCGGAAAATGATTATAACCGCAGACGCATGGAGGAACTTCTGGCACTGAAGGAAAAAACGGAAATGAAAAGCAGCTCGGCAGACAGCCGGAAAGAGTCGGATGTACAGATGCAGCGGGCGGAAGCGATTCTCAGAGAAGCGGAGCAGAGGGGAAGCAAGCTTCCGGATGAAAAGCGGCTGACGCAGCTGGATGCGATTGCCGCTTATCTTGAGGAAGTGGCAGCGGAACAGAACTATGACCGTCGGTTCAGCCTGTGGATGCCGGTACTTCCGGAACAGATCCTTCTTGCTGCACTGGGCGGTTTTGATCCGGAGTCGGCAGAGGAGAACTGGAAAGAGGAGAGTCGGACATCACTGGCAGTTCCGCTTGGTCTGATCGACGATCCGGTGAACCAGGCACAGTTCCCGCTGGAGCTGGATCTGATTCGATGCGGACATGTGCTTGCTGTCGGATCCGTAGGTTCCGGAAAGAGTACGTTTCTGCAGACATTTGCAGCGGCGCTGATCTGTCGATACAGTCCGCGGCGGCTGCACATGTATCTGCTGGATTTCAGTACACATATGCTGGATGCCTTCGAAAAGGCACCGCATGTGGGCGGTATCGTACATGAGGAAGAACTGGGACGTGCAGACAAGCTGTTCCGCATGCTGTTTACCGAGCTGAAGGTTCGTAAGCAGAAACTGCAGGGCGGAACCTATGAGCAGTATATGCGCAAGGAGAGTACGGAGCTTCCGGCAATCGTTGTCATGCTGGATAATTACAGCAGTTTCCGTGAAAAAACAAACGAACAGTATTCACAGCTGATCGGACAGTTGATCCGGGAAGGTGCCGGTGCGGGTATGTATCTGGTAATGACAGCCGGAGGAATCGGCAGCCAGGATCTGGAGAGAAGTATTGCCGAAAATATCCGTACAGTCATTGGCTTGCAGCTTACGGATAAATTTGCATACGGAGACTGTATGCATACGATGAATATTCAGGTCCTTCCGGAAGCCGGTATTCGCGGTCGTGGTCTGGCACAGGCCGGCGACAGTGTTCTGGAATTCCAGACAGCACAGGCAGTTTCGGCGGAAGATGACTATGAACGGGTACAGAAACTGGAGAAGATCAGCGAAAAGATGGCTGCAGGATGGACCGGCAGCTGTGCGCGGAAGATTCCGGAGATTCCGGTTAATCCGACAAAGGAGATCTTCCTTGAAAATGAGAAGGTACAGGAAATGCTGGCAGAAAAGGATCTGCTTCCTCTGGGATATTCGCTGGAGAATGCGGACATTTATTCCATCGATCTGAAGCAGAATTACTGCTATGCACTGTCTGGTACGGTAAGAACCGGAAAAACGAATACGCTTCGTCTGCTGCTGGCAGAACTGACAGAACCGGCAGCTGCTGTACGGGATCCGGAAATCTACGTATATGACAATACAGGTGAACTGCGGGAAGAAACCGAAAACTGCGGTGCACATTTCCTGCAGGATCCGGAAGATCTGTTCTATACCTTCCAGGATCTGATACCGGTGATCAAGGAGAGAAGTGTTCTCCGGAAACAGCTGCAGAATGAGGGGCTGACAGAAGAGGAGATCTTTGTACGAATGTCAGAAGAACGTCAGATCTTCTTCCTGATCGATAATATGGAAAGTTTTATTCAGGCAGTTGAAGATCCGGGCGAAGGCATAGCAAGTATGGCCGGATTCCTGGAGAATATTACCGAAAAAGGCCGGCTTCTGAATATGTTCTTTATCTTTGCGGTGGATTCTGCGAATATGGATCGAGGAAGCTCCCGCATCTACAGTATTATGACAGAGGAAAAACGAGGTATCCATTTCGGAGGAGATGTGGATCGACAGCTGCTGTTTGCATTTGATCACATCGGATATCTGGAGAGAGATAAGAAGGTGAAGGCGGGAATCGGATTCCTGTCGGATGCTGAGAGGACGGAGGAGTGCAGCAAGGTCGTGGTACCGCTGGTGAAAAAATGATAGGCAGGCGTTGACGCAAATCTGAATCCGGTGATGATCTCGATCTGCGCTTCGTTTCCTATTCGTCTGCAGGCGGCTGATTCGACGGACGCAAATGCAAACTCGCTTCACTTAAACAGTGCATTTGCGCCGTCTGCCAGCCTGCAGACGAATGACGGAAGCCTCGCAAGGCTCTCGATTCATTCACCGGATTTGGATTTGCTTTCAATGTTAATGAAAATGAGGAAGGGAATAACTTGTGATATACAGCATCAATTATTCAAAGCAAATAGGAGAGCTGGAACGTCTGAAGGGGATGCTTCGTGACGCGGCTGCTTTTGCGGGGGATGAGGAGTGGAAATGGTTCTTCACACCGGATGGGCAGAAGCTGCAGGATGCATATGCGGATTTTCCCGTGCTGGATCTGTCCTGTCTGGATGTGACAGGGAAGGAAGGGATTGCAAGGGCGGAGGAACTGCGGAAAAGGTATGCAGAAGTGTATCTCATGGTGATCGCCGATATGCAGATGTCTCCGATGCAGTATCTGAAGCCTTCGATCATGCCCGCATCCCTGCTGGTACGTCCGTATACAGATGCACAGATGGAACAGGTGCTTCGGGAGTTCGTTTCTGCATTCATGGGAACCAAAGAAGAGGTGAAGGAAGAAGAACAGTATGTCATTGAGACAAAGCAGGGACGTACGTTTATTCCTGTAAGCAAGATCTCCTATTTTGAGGCCAGACAGAAAAAAATCTTTATCCGGGTGGAAGCGATGGAATATGACAGTTACGATACCATTGACGGACTGATGAAGAAGCTGCCGCCCGTTTTTGTACGCTGTCACAGAAGTTATATTATCAACAGGAATAAGATCGAACATGTACAGCTCAGTGAGAACCTCGTATATTTGCGGGACGGATCGGCGATTCCGATCTCCAGAAGTTATCGGGCAGACATGAAGGCATTGTGAGAGGAGCGGAAGATATGGCAGAGTGGTATGTTATGACAACACCGGAATTTCTGTCTCTTGCCTCCGGTGCGGGAATCAGGAATTATGTGTTTCTGGGTGAGGAAGAGATTCCGGTACCCGACAGGCAGGAACAGATCCGGCTTGCATTTCAGCTGGTAAAAAAAGGTTTCGTCTCTATCGAACAGAAGGATGATGAGAAGGAAGAATATGTACTGAAAGAAGACCTGAAGGAGCTGATGCAGATCGTCGGTGATGCAGAGAGGGTTCTGACAGTACGATACAGAGGAAGCAGTGCACCGGTATATTGTGTGTACGGTTCCGGAAGCAGATACGCATGTATGGAGACAATGGCATCCTCGGATGTCTCGGTCCGGTTCGGAGGCGGGAGTGAAGAGGAGATCCTGGAACGGATCCTTCTGCCGGAAGAACTTCCGATCGAGCTGTTTGAAGCATTGCCGGAGATGGAAGAGGCGGTTCGCCGGGGGGTGTATACAGCGGTTCCCGGAAAGACCGGAAAACTTCCTGCAGATGGCAGTGTTTATGCGGTATGGGAAATGCTGCAGGCAAAAAGCGGAAAGGCAGCAACGAGAATAATAATCAGAAGAGAAAAGGCAGAGATGCATCTGATACGGGAGACGATCCTTGCAGAGGATGCGGAGCAGGTAAAAATAAGCAGAGAAATATATCTGTATTCGGAAAAACAGCTGCACAGCCAGCTGAAGAAGCTGATGGAGGAATGGGAATGATACTGGTAGATATAGAAGTGCCGTCTCTGGACAGTATCTATAATTTCAATCTGGATGAAAATGCAGCGATTTCTTCGATTATAGAGGAGGTCGTATCGGTAATTGCGCAGATGTGGCAGCAGGAGAATATTCAGGCAGGTGGATTTTTATTATCCGAACCGTCAAAAGGAAGCATTCTGGATCCGGATGCATCGCTTGCAGAGTATGGAATTGCTGCAGGTGCAAAGCTGCTTCTGGTATGATATGCTGATGTAGTTGTTTATCGTTGGATTTCTGCTGTCTGTCAGTTTTTCTGCTTCCGGCAGAAGGGATACGTTACTCTGATAAAACCAGAAAGGCGGTTTCCTATTGTCGGACAGAGACAGAATCAAGAGGTTATAGAGATGAAGATACAGAGTGCAAACATGAAAAAGCTGGCAGAAGAACTGACAGGCAGACAGAAGCTGCTGACAGATGTTTTGGAAGAGGGAAGAAAGATCGTCAGCAGGCTGCGGTCAAATGAGGCCTATGAAGAACTGACAGAAAAAATCGACAGAGAGCTGAAGGAAGTCGAAGAGGAACGGGCACAGCTGATACGAATGACAATGGCACTGGAGCGGATCATCGAATTGTATGATCGGTGTGAAGATACACTGGTGCGTGAAGCAGAGGGAGATATCGTTCAATATGCACAGAATCTGCAGCCGGTGGCAGCGGAGGTCATGCTGAGCCAGGATGCGAAAAACGCTTATGACGGAGTGCTTGATGCCGGCTCCCACAGCTGAAATAGAATGTGAATCCCGAAACGGATCTGCGTACAGAGCTGCAGGTTCGGGAGATTTGCGAAGTACCTAGGAGAGTGTAGAAATGCAGAAAGGACAGATCCTAAATAACACGTATGAAGTATTGGGACCTTTAAATGAGGGGGCCGCAGGAGAGGTTTTCCTGGCATGGCACCTGAATCTCGGTAAATACGTGGTTGTAAAGAAAATAAAAGAGCGGTTCCTGGGAAAAATCAATGAGCGGCAGGAAGCGGACATTCTGAAAAAACTTCATCATGGGAATATCCCGCAGGTATATGATTTTGTTCAGATGGAGGAGGCGGTCTATACCGTTATCGATCATGTGGACGGTATGACATTGCAGCAGTATATCGAACGGGGGGATTTTTTTCCGGAAGCAGAGATCATTCGGCTGATGCGCCAGATGCTGGATGCCCTGTCATATATGCACAGCCAGAAGCCTCCGGTCATTCATAATGATATCAAACCGGCAAACGTGATGATTCGAAAGGACGGTAATCTGTGTCTGATCGATTTTAATATTTCCTTCGGAGAATATGATAAGAAGGATATGAAAGGATATACCAGGGGCTTTGCATCACCGGAGCAGGAAGAACGTATGCGGCGCTGCAGCACAGGAGGAAACTATCGGGATATTGTAATCGACGGACGATCAGATCTGTTCAGTATGGGAGCATGTTTTTATTATCTGATGACAGGAGATCTGGCTACCGAAAGGATGAAAAACGGATGGCCGCTCTGGGATCACAATATACAATATCCATATTCCGAACAGCTTCGTGAGATCATTTCGGGATTGCTGCAGGTTCGATGTGAAGATCGATTTGCATCTGCGGAGGACGTGCTTTCCGAGATCAATAATATGAAACGGAAAGACAGGGAGCTGCGGAGGCTGGAAACCGGTCAGATGGTGTTTTCTCTTGTCTTCACGGTTTTGACCGCAGTGGGCATTTTGGGAGGTATTCTCGGATACCAGACTCGTTTGTCCGAGCAGTTTCGTACTGATTCCAGGAAGGCCGAAGAACTGTACGAAGAAGGAAACTATGAGGCTGCGACGGAACTGGGAGAACAGATACTGAATGAGCCAAAGTATCAGAAGGCAATGAAAAGCGATCCGGAAGAGACGGCTAAAGTAATGTATACCGTTGGTGATATCTGCTTCCGCGATGAAGATTATAGAAACGCCTCGAAGTTTTTTGCAATGGCTGCGCAGACAGATAACGATAAGGGGAGTTATTATCGAGACTGGGCGATCTCCCTGATTCGTTCCGGTGAGCTGGATGAGGCCGATCAGGTACTGGAACAGGCAGAAGATGCCGGTGTCGAGAGTGCAGATCTGAATCTGGTGCGAGGCGAACTTGCATTGAAAAACGGATCCGCAGGGGAAGCTGTCAAACTGCTGGAAAAAGCTGTAAAAAACAGTGACAGCGATGAGACAACTGCGCGTGCGGCAATTGTACTGGCAGATGCCAAAAATACCTCCGGAGATCTGAGCGGAGCTGTGGATGTTCTGGAGGACGTGAAAGATGAACTGACCGGAAACGAACGACGGGATGTTCTTAGAAATCTGGCACGAATCTATATTCTGGAGCTTTCATCCAATAATTCCAAAGCAGGGGAATATGCGGATGATGCAGAAACGGTTTTTGAAGAACTGACAGGCAGTCCGGAGCTGATGACGATCGAAGACTGGATGAATTATGTAGATCTGAAAAATATGCAGCAGAAATACGATGAGGCAAATGAGATTCTGGAGGCCATTCAAAAGGAATATCCTAAAGATTACAGGATTCCCATGCAGCGGGCAAAAACCGAATTGTATATACAGGCTTCCAAAAGTGAGAATCAGGATTACGGGAAAGTAGAAGACTGCTATAATGAAGCAGTGAAGCTTTTTGCAGATGTAAAGCGGAACGGAGTCAGCGATCCGCGTATGGATGTTCTGGAAAGAAAAATTGCAGAACTGAAGCAGGCAGGATGGCTGCAGTAAGGAGTAGAGTATATGAGTTATGGAGAGATTCTGTTTTATGGCGGAATTGCACTTGCCGGCTGCAGCGTATTGATACTGCTGATCGGTAATCTTCTGTTCCGTGCAAAGAAAAGATCCATTCGCAAAAAGCTGTATGATAGATTTGGATTTTGAGTAGGAAAGTACAGAAATCATTGTATATCCCGGAAGGAGAAAAAAATATATGACGTGTGAAGTATGCGGAAAACCAATTACAGGGAATGGAAGATTTTGTTCTTCCTGCGGTGCACCGGTGAAGATGCGTGCGCTGGAAGAGACGGTAGCGATGATCGAGGAAGAAGAGGAGACCATGGCACCGGTACAGAATAGAGGAAATGAGGCGACGGGATCGTATCGGATGAATGCATCTGACCTGCAGGAAGAAACCAGACAGACGTATGGTTCCCAGGACAGACGGTCGTACGGAGACCAGGGAAGAGAGTCCTATGGTTCCAGGGACAGACAGCCGTACGGGGATCAGAACAGACAGTCGTACAGCAGCCAGAGCAGGCAGTCCTATGGTGATTCGGACAGACAGCCGTACAGCAGCCAGAGCAGGCAGTCCTATGGTG
>JAUNAK010000065.1 GCA_030527665.1 Eubacteriales bacterium | reverse complement strand
AGCACCGGCAGCAGCACCGGCACAGGCTCCGAAAGCAGCAGAACCGGCAGCTGACGGAACACCGATCTGCGCAGGTGCAGCAGGTAAGGTCCTTCGTGTTGATGCAGCTGTAGGAACTGCAGTTAAGAAAGGTGACACCGTTGTTACTATGGAAGCTATGAAGATGGAGATCCCGGTAGTTGCTCCGCAGGACGGAACAATCGCTGCTATCTGCGTATCTGCAGGCGATGCTGTAGAATCCGGTGATACACTGGCAACCATGAACTGATTCCTCTGCGATTTTCGTTCATTTGACAGCAACAATAAACCGGAGGTAAAAAAATGATTCTATCAACTATTAATAACTTGATTCATCAGACTGCCTTCTTTAATCTGACATGGGGCAACTATGTAATGATCCTCGTTGCATTCCTGTTCCTGTATCTGGCAATCAAGCATGGTTTCGAGCCGCTGCTTCTGGTGCCGATCGCATTTGGTATGCTTCTGGTGAATATCTATCCGGATATCATGGCAGATCCGTCTGTTTCCGCAGCAGGTCAGTCACAGGCCGGTGGACTTCTTCATTATTTCTACATCCTGGACGAGTGGTCGATTCTTCCGTCTCTGATCTTCATGGGTGTAGGTGCGATGACCGACTTCGGTCCGCTGATTGCGAATCCGATCTCCTTCATCCTTGGTGCAGCTGCACAGGTAGGTATTTATGTTGCTTACTTCCTTGCAATCCTTCTGGGATTCAACGGAAAAGCTGCCGCAGCTATTTCCATCATCGGTGGTGCTGATGGTCCGACTTCCATTTTCCTTTGCGGTAAACTGGGTCAGACTTCTCTGATGGGACCGATCGCCGTTGCGGCATATTCCTATATGTCCCTCGTTCCGATCATTCAGCCGCCGATCATGAAACTCTTCACAACCGAAGAGGAGCGTAAGATCAAAATGGGTCAGCTTCGTCCGGTATCCAAACTGGAGAAGATCCTGTTCCCGATCGTTATCACCGTTGTTGTATGTATGCTTCTTCCGACAACGGCTCCGTTGGTTGGTATGCTCATGCTCGGAAACCTGTTCCGTGAGTGCGGCGTTGTAAAACAGCTGCAGGAGACAGCATCCAATGCAATGATGTATATCGTAGTTATTCTGCTTGGTACTTCCGTAGGTGCTACCACAAGTGCGGAAGCTTTCTTGAAACTGGATACTATCAAGATCGTCGTTCTCGGTCTTGCAGCATTCATTTTCGGTACTGCCGGCGGTGTCCTTCTTGGTAAAGTGCTCTGCAAGGCAACCAAGGGAAGAATCAATCCGCTGATTGGTTCTGCAGGTGTTTCGGCGGTTCCGATGGCTGCCCGTGTAGCACAGAAGGTAGGTGCCGAGGCCGATCCTACAAACTTCCTTCTGATGCATGCGATGGGACCGAACGTAGCCGGAGTTATCGGTACGGCGGTTGCAGCGGGTACATTCATGGCAGTTTATGGTGTTAAATAACCAAAACGGGATATTAGACATTCCGGTTATTCACTCTTTATGAGTGAGTAACCGTATAGAATTAGGAGGATTAAAACTATGGCTGAAATTCAGAAAAAGCCTGTTAAGATTATGGAGACCGTTCTTCGTGATGCACACCAGTCCCTGATTGCGACTCGTATGCCTACCGAAGAGATGCTCCCGATCATTGATAAAATGGATAAAGTCGGCTACCACGCTGTTGAGTGCTGGGGCGGTGCTACATTCGATTCCTGTCTTCGTTTCCTGAACGAGGATCCGTGGGAAAGACTGAGAAAGCTGCGTGACGGATTCAAGAACACAAAGCTGCAGATGCTTTTCCGTGGTCAGAACATCCTTGGCTACAGACCGTATGCAGATGATGTAGTTGAGTACTTCGTACAGAAATCTGTTGCAAACGGCATTGATGTTATCCGTATCTTTGACTGTCTGAACGACCTTAGAAACCTGGAGACCTGTGTAAATGCCGCTAAGAAAGAGGCAGGCGCTGAGGCTCAGGTTGCTCTTTCCTATACACTGGGTGATGCTTACACCATGGAGTACTGGGTAGAGAAGGCAAAGAGAATCGAAGAGATGGGTGCAGATTCTATCTGTATCAAGGATATGGCCGGTCTGCTTCTTCCGTACAAAGCAACCGAGCTTGTAACTGCACTGAAAGAGAACACTAAGCTTCCGATCCAGCTGCATACCCATTACACCTCCGGTGTTGCTTCCATGACTTACATGAAAGCAGTTGAGGCTGGTGTTGATATCATTGACTGTGCAATGAGCCCGTTTGCTCTGGGAACTTCCCAGCCGGCAACCGAGGTTATGGTACAGACCTTCCAGGGTACACCGTATGATACCGGATATGATATGAACCTTCTGGCAGAGATCGCAGATTACTTCCGTCCGTACAGAGACGAGTGCCTGCAGAGCGGTCTGCTGAATCCGAAGAACATGGGTGTTGATATCAAGACTCTTCTGTATCAGGTACCGGGCGGTATGCTTTCCAACCTGACAAGTCAGTTGGCTCAGCAGGGAGCAGAGGATAAATACTACGATGTTCTGAAAGAGATTCCGGCTGTTCGTGATGACCTTGGTCAGCCGCCGCTGGTAACTCCGTCTTCCCAGATCGTTGGTACACAGGCTGTATTCAATGTACTGATGGGTGAGAGATACAAGATGCTCACCAAAGAAACCAAGGACGTTCTTCTTGGAAAATATGGTAAGACAACTCTTCCGGTCGATGCCGATCTTCAGGCTCGTGCAGAGAAAGAAGAGAACACAAAAGCAATCGATCATCGTTATGCAGATGATGTTGCACCGGAGCTGGATACCTTACGTGCTGAGATGGCACCGTATGCACAGCAGGATGAGGACGTACTGAGCTACGCACTGTTCCCGCAGGTTGCAACTGACTTCTTCAAGTACAGAGATGCACAGCAGAAAAAGGTAGATGCGACAAAAGCAGACACCGAGAACAAAGCATATCCTGTATAAGAGCGTTCAGATAAAGATATAATATTCAGAAAGGCTTCGAGAATAGCAGTATTGGATGTCTCGAAGCCTTTCTTTTTTGCTTATAATTTTTTTGGGCGTTTACATTTCTTCCGTTTAGGATTCTTTCCTGCCACGGAGTTGAAATAGTATAATTTTAAATCGTTTTGTATTAATGAAGTGTTGAGGTTATATCATGCCTGAGTTATATGCTACTGTTTTTTCTATCATTCCCCCTGTACTGGCGATCGTGCTTGCACTGATCACAAAGGAGGTATACAGTTCCCTGCTGGCAGGAATTATTGTTGGTGCTCTTTTATATGCAAAGGGAAATATAATTCTTGCCTTACAGACAATGCTGTATGATGAGAACGGCGGTCTGGTCTCCAATGTCGCATCAAGGGGGCATGCCGGTGTATTGATCTTTTGCGGAATGCTTTTTATGCTGGTTTATATTCTGAATCGATCCAACAGTGCGGAAGCTTTTGGCATATGGGCAGGTAAGCATATAAAGACCCGGATCGGTGCGCAGATCGCCACTGTTTTTCTGGGAATGCTGATTTTTGTAGATGATGGTTTTAACTGTATGACAGTTGGCTCGGTCATGCGGCCGATTACCGATCGTCAGAAGGTTTCCAGGGCAAAGCTTGCCTATATCATCGATTCTACAGCGGCCCCAATCTGTATTATTGCTCCAATCTCCAGCTGGGCAGCTGCCGTTACAACTTCTGTTCCGGAAGAAATGGGAATTAACGGATTCAAAATGTTCATTCGCCTGATTCCGTTGAATCTCTATGCGTTTGCCGCATTGGCCATGCTGTTTCTGCTTGTTTTTCTCCGTCTGGATTTCGGACCGATGAAGAAGTATGAAAAAAATGCACTTGAGGGGGATCTGTTTACCGTACCGACAGGAAATGAAGAGAGCAGTTATGCAGATGCAAAAGAAGGACGTGTGAGCAACACGGTTCTGCCGCTGCTGGTTCTGATCATCTGCAGTATTTCCGGAATGTTGTATACAGGCGGATTCTTTGCGGGAGCAGGTCTGATGGAGGCGTTTGCAGACTGTGATGCTGTTCAGGCCCTTGTTACCGGTGCATTTACAGCATTGGTATTTACCTTTGTCCTGTACATGCTGCGCAGAGTGATCAGTTTCCGCAGCTTTATGGAATGCATTCCGAATGGTTTAAAGACGATGTGCGGACCGATGATCATTTTGATCTTGTCCTGGAATCTTTCCGGTATGACACAGCTTCTCGGAATCGCTTCGTATATTCATGACCTGGTAGAAGCCTCGGCGGCTTCCTTCCAGATGTTCCTTCCGTTCATTATCTTCCTGATCTCTGTAGGCTTATCTTTTGCATCGGGAACAAGCTGGGGAACCTTTACGATTCTGATTCCGATCATCTGTGCGGTATTTCAGAATAATGAAACGCTTCTTATGGTCTCCATGGCGGCCTGTCTGTCCGGCTCTGTCTGCGGCGATCACTGTTCGCCGATCTCTGATACAACGATCATGTCTTCAGCAGGAGCGGGCTGTGACCATCTGAGTCATGTGATCACACAGCTTCCTTATGCACTTTCTTCTGCTGGGATCTGTGCGGTCGGTTTTCTGTTTTCAGGTATACTGGGAGCCAGACTTGGGTTGGCAGCAGCTATTGCAGTAACGCCGGTCATGCTGATTCTGGAAGCAGCTGTCATGAGCGGAATCAAAAGACATATGCATGAGTAAAGCAGGAATTGTTTCGTTTTTTTGTAAAACTTGCATTATTATTTTCCCTGTCTTATACTGGAAATATATCGTTTTTTACAATAACCATTGGAATGTTTGTTCTGAAAAAAGTGTTTTTTCTTCCGGCAGATGAAGAATGCATAACAGAAGAACAGTACGAAACAGGAGAGGAGAAAAGGATGGCAATTTCTCAGGTGATTACTTTTGAAGGAAGTCCGAATGATCTGGTTTGGAAAAGTCCTTATGAAGATTTCAATACAACTTCCCAGCTGATCGTTCCGCCGACCCATGAAGCATTGTTTGTGATGAATGGTACAGCGGCAGATCTGTTTGGAGAAGGAAGGCATACACTGACGACATCGAATCTTCCTTTTCTGCGTAAGCTTATTGAGATTCCTACGGGCGGAAAGACTTCCTTTCCATGCCAGGTCTACTATATCAATAAAGTTCATCAGATGGATATGCTGTGGGGAACCAAGGATGCATTTCCGGTTGAGGATCCTCTGTATGAGATCTTCCTTCATGTAATGATTCATGGAAGCCTCTCTTTTTCGGTTATCGATTCCCGAAAATTCCTGCTGAAACTTTGCGGATTAAGAGATCGATTTACCCCCGAGATGCTTGTTCCTATGTTTCGCGGAATTGTTGCCAAGCATGTGAAGGATTGTGTTGCCAAGATCATGATCCATGGACAGCTCAGCTATTTCATGATCAGTGCAAATCTTCTTGAAATCAGTGATGTGCTTCAGGAGCGCTTGTCCGAGATCTTTGATGATTACGGAATCACGCTGGAATTTTTCAATGTTGAGACTATCTCTGTTCCCAAAGCCGACTATGACAGTGTCAGTGCGGCAAAAGAACGTCGTACAAGCCGTATGATCGAAGGATATACCTGGCAGGAAGAGCGTCAGATGATGATCGCCGAGAAATTTGCCGGAAATGAAGGCTCCATGGGTGCCATGGGCGGAATGATGGGCGGTGTTGCAGGCGGTATGATGATGGGATCATCCATTGGCGAGATCGCCAAAAATGCACTGAACCTTGCCGGTAATAACGGAATGGCAAGACCCGGAACAGGAGGAGCCGGTTCGGTTTCGATGGGAGTATATTCCGATCGAAATACGGCAAGAGGCATGGATGTTGTATCCTTTATGAAAAACGGGAGTCAGGCAGGTACATATGGTCAGCCTGTAACGACACAGAATGGTGGTGCGTATATGCGGACCGGGATGATGTCAAACAGCGGTGCATATGGACAGCAGGAAATGTCACAGAACGGTGGTGCGTATATGCAGCAGGGGATGATGCCAAACGGCGGAGCATACGGTCAGCCGGGAACAGCGCAGAACAACGGTATGTATGTGCAGTCCGGAACGGCACAGAACAGCAGTATGCCTGTGCAGCCCGGGATGCAGGATCCTTACGCAGAATATCCGCAGCAGTCAGCAGTACCGGTTCAGAATACAGCGGTAAATGAAGATGGTCCTGCAGCCATGCAGGCACCTGCAGCAGATACTGGCAAAGCTGCACGTATGGCACGCTTGAAGGAATTGAAGGAACTGTATGATCTCGGACTGATCGAAGAGGATGAGTTTAAAGAGGGAAAAGCAGAGATTCTTGCTCAGTTGAAGAAGCTGTAAGATTCGTCGGCAGGATTAAAAGCTTGTATGTTACGGGAGGAAACAAATGAATAAAAATACGGCAAAGAAGAATGCGGCCATGACAGCCGCCATTTACGGTATTCTGTTTCTTGTTTACAACATTCTTGTTTTTCTTATTTTTAAGGAGAAGAACGGCGTATTCTGGATGAGTTATGTTTTTGGTGTTCTTGCATTTATCGTCCAGTTTGCAAGTATGTATTTTGCGCTCAGCAGTCCGGATATGGAAGCGGTATTTTATGGAATACCGCTGGCTTCCCTATCCTTGTATTATTTCTTTGCTGCTATGTTTGCATCTGTCGTATTCATGATCTTTAAGATTGCTCCGTTCAAGCTTGCTCTGATCGTTCAGCTGCTGATTCTTGCTGCATATGCTGTTGCGGCACTTTTGGCATTGCTGTCAAGAAATACGGTACAGGATATCAATAATACGGTTCGCGATAATGCAGCTGCCATTCATAGATTGAATGTTGATGTCGATATGCTTATTCCGCAGGCAAAAGATCCTGCCGTTCGAAAGGCGCTTCAGAGAGTAAGTGAGACTGTGAAATATTCGGATCCGATGTCAAACGAACATGTTGTACAGATCGAAGATCAGATCATGCGTGCTGTGAATGATCTGCAGGTCTTTGTGGGATATAATGATAATGAAAAGGCAATCCAGGCTTGCAGGCATATCGAAATGCTGTTTCTACAGCGAAATCGAACACTGAAAGCAACCAAATAAGAGGTTGAAGGTTTATGGAAGGACAGGGATCAGAGCGAAGTCTCTGGTCCCTTTGTTTAAATATGGAATAATTGCAGATACAGAGGAGAGAAAAGAATGGCAGCGTCATATAATGTACTGAAGTGCCATGGCTGTGCAAGCACACGTTTTGATTTTGATAAGAAAAGAAAAGTGTGGATCTGCGCATACTGCGGCAACGAGATACAGAAGACAGCGGCTCCTACAGATGAACCGCTGCAGCATGCGGTGAAACAGGTACTTACGGATCTGGCCCAGGGACGTATGGAGTCAGCTGCAAAAAATGTAATAGAATGTGAAAAAATCAGTGCAGATAATGTATGTACCGTGATCGCCAATCTTTCTATCATGGTTTTTCGTCTGATCACCAATTCCTGTCCAGAGGGAGAACGACCGGCACTGTTCGGTCAGATGAAGCGGAGAATTGCGCAATTAAAAGAAATATCCGGAAATACGATTTCTGCAGAAGAGGAAGAACTGTACAATTCCGCACAGATGGAAGGAGATAATGACGCATTTGCCGTACTTTTTCTTGTGTTTGATATGCTGGATCAGAAAGTTCATCGTGAAATGGTAGAGAACTATTTGGATGTCGGAAAGGTATGTGCTAAAGCTCTGAATCATCAGCTCCTGGATTATTCTTCCAGAAATAAGCGAATGGATATGCTGGAAGCGATTCTGAAAAATACAAAGTACATCGACTGTACGGAAGGTTTATGGAAGGCACTGGAATATTTTGAGGATGGGGATAAGAAATGCGCGATTCTGCGGGAATTGTTTGCATCTGCACAGCTGCATCCGGAGGATCGTAAGAATCTGACTGTCTATCTGCAGAAAGCTCCGGATCGTGTGGATACAAAAGTACAGGTTTATTCACTGGCTGCTGAAAAAGGAGTGGTTCCTTCCATCGAGGAAACGATGGATGCGTTAACTATGAGGGGCGAAGTCAGTGATGAACAGATGCAGACGGTGATTGAGGCGTTCAGCAGAACCAGACCAAAGGATGCGGAACTCTATTCTCTGATCGAGAACATCCTGGAGAAGCATGCGGGGCGCAACGCACTGACTGAAATGAAAGTCCTGATGAACAGTGATCTGTTTATTAAATTCAAAGATAAGGATATCTATGGCATGATCAGACGCAGGGACTGGAGTACAGAGGAACGTCTGGAGATGCTGAAACTGATCGAGCAGTGCAAAATGGATGCGAGAACAAATGATGGAATTCTGGCTGAGATTCTACTGCATGTTTCAGAAGTTCATGAAGAGCGAATGAAACTGATCCGGGAAATGTGTAAATATGTTTCTACGGTTTCTACGCCGGTATTGAAGGAATATATATTAAACTGCACATTGGATGGTGAGAATAAGCCGGAGGTTCTGCAGGAGCTTTTGAATCTTGATCTGAACATGAGCTTTTTCCGGGATCTGCTGGGACAGTATGCCAGATCGACGGCAGATTCTGCACCGGTAAAGAAAGAAGTAACCAGACTTCTCAGCGGACAGGGGCTGGCTATTGATTCGGAATCGCTTCTGGATCTTGCCATCGGTGCAGAACCTTCTAATTATGCGGATGTGATCGCATCGATGCAGCAGGCCGTGCATAACGGGACCAGGATCGGCAATGCAGATCTGAGTACCTATCTGGAAAAAGTGGAACCGGCAAAATACCATCCTGCGATCATGGGGCTTCTTCATACAAATTTATCGGTCATATCCGATGAAGCGCTTGCTTTGTATGTATTATATGCAGAGGAGGGGATGCCGGCCAAGCTGCAGAATTCACTGCTTCTTGCCGAACAAAACAGAAAGCCTTTTGGAAGCAGTATCTGCCGGATAAAAATATTCGGTGCAGATGTGAGCTGCAATCTATTGCAGGCATATGTCCTTCTGGCATCCGATTCTGTTGGAGCAATCGAAACGATCATAGGTGCGATGAAAGATAAAGGAAGCAGACTGAATCCCGTCATACAGGTGAATGGAACAGCAGTGAAATTCAAAAAATTCATTGTAGATAACAGAAGCAGACTGTCACCTCTTACAAATACGATTTGTGAAGCAGAGGGTGTCTTCAAATTATTTTTCTGATAGTTGAAGGTTAAGACCGTAAAAAATAATACAGGAAGGGGAGTAATATGACGCAGGAAGAATATGAACGTGAACAAGCGGAAATAGCGCGCTTAACTGCACAGATCGAAATGGTGCGTGCAGAGAATAACCGGCTTGTTGCGGAAATTAATGAAGCACTGTCGAATATCAGTGTTCTGCAGAGGAATATTGAGGCATTGGACAGTAATCTGAAACCTAAATTACAGAGTGCTTCGGCAGAGGTGGAAGTAAATGATACAAGTATAACTGCGCTGCATGAGGCGATCGCTGAAATGTCAAGACAGTATTTCACATACAAGGAACTGTCTACGGCAACCAAAACCGTTACCCAGAAAACAGAGGAGTATTACAGCAGATTCAGTTTCTATAATAATCTGCGAAGAGTGACGCTGGGATATGTGATTGGGCTGGATTCCAATTTTGTTACGCAGGAAAAAATGCGGAACATGGTAGAAAAGGTGTATCTGCAAAACACCGATTACTGGCTGGCGTATGCATCGATGGCTATGATGCTGTGGGCGTCCTATGAGAAAGAGGCTGCGGAACGTGCGCTGGAAAAGGCATTGTTCATGAATCAGCAGAAGGCTGCGCTGTTTTTTATGCTGGTCAATCTTCGCTTTACAAGAGAGGATGCGGCACAAAAATGGTTTGTGGATTATATGAATCGTGTCAATCCGGGGGATCTGGGAGAGGAATGGCAGTATCTTCTTCAGGCCTATCTGTCCGGAGCATTCGGAAGTGATGCGGAATTTCAGACAATGGTCGGTGATTATTTCCGGAAGATGCTGGTGCAGACAGAGACTACGACCGCAGATTTTCAGAAAAGATTCACGGACGGGGCAGTGGAATATGCGGATACATACCTTCATACGACAAAAGAAACATTTGCTTATCTGAAAGGTGCCTGTGCAGAGTACGGACAGTTGATCGATTCGCTGTCCTGTGCGGAGAAAAATGCACTGTTAGCTGCCTATTATGATGAGCTGAATCAGAGAGAAGAGGAACCGGGAGAGGAGATTCCGCAGCGTGTAGAGAATGTTTTGTATGCTTTGATCAATGATTACGATGATGCGGAGTATGCAATTGTAAAAGAAATTCGAAGAAGTGAAATGATCATCGCCGCACAAGGAGATACAACGGCTGCTGCAAAAAAATTCGAAGCGGAATTCGGAAAACCGGAGAAAAAGAATTTTGCCGATCTTATGGCAGAATGGGCTTTTGCGGATGATGTTTCACAGACACCGCTCTGTGTACGAAGATTTTCCATTTCATTTACAAAGGACTGGATCCTTCATGGTTATGAAAAATATGCAGAATCCTATCGGGAAAAAGAAAAATGGAAGTATCTGTTCAATATTGACGGATGTGAGATAACCTGCTCGGAAAATGAGTATCCGCAGGGACAGCAGGCAATCGAAGCGTATTATGAGAAAAATAAGTGGAAAGGTGTATTCTCCGATAAGATGACGCTGATCTACGGGTTAATAACTCTGCTTGGTCTGACTGCTTTGATCATTATGGGAGTCCTGCTTACAAAAGGATCCTTTTCACCGGTCGCGCTGATCTTTGGTTTACTGATGGTTCTTGCCGGTGTTTTTCTGTTGTGGCGTCAGATCGTTGCGATATTGGAGGAACAAAAGGAGAAACGGCGCTTATCTATGCAGCGATTCAGGCATACGCTGGATGAATTAAGAGAATGGAGAAACCTGTATCACAGAGAAGATGACAGGTTTGGTGATTTGGTGGATGCTTTGAATCGTTTTGGAAACGGAGAGAAATAAGGAGGAAAAGATGTCTGAAGTATCATATGCAATACAGAATTTAAACCAGACGATCAATCAGTTCGAAGGAAATGTCGATGTCCATATTCATTCCATCAGCAATGCAAGTGCAAATGTAGATTCTGTGACAAAGGATATTCTTACGCAGGTGCAGCAGTTCAAACAAAAGATGGAACACGGAGAGGAAAAGCAGCTGGCACATGAAAATATCATTCGTATCGATCAGCTGATCAAAGAGCGGTTCGGAGATTACGAAACGATCCGGCGTACGGTGATCGGTGTGGTTCGGGACTTTGATATCAATCTGGTACGAAATACAACGATTCAGGAACTTTCTGAAGAATTGTGGGTGACCAGTTCCCGTTACTGGCTGTCCTATGCACTGATCGCCATTACCGCATGGGTGAACGACTATCCGGATGTGGCCAAAAGTGCACTTGCAGAATCCGGACGAAAGGATGCCATCAAGACAACTCTGTTTTTCTGCCTGTTGAATCTGCGTTTTGACAGACCGGATGTGGCAAAAATGTGGTTCCGTGAGTATCTGAAAACGTTGGATCCAACGATCCTTCAGAGAGAGACGGAAGTAATGCTGCATGCATTCCTGGATGGTGTATTCGGAAAAGATCGTGAACTGGAACAGTCCGTACTGGATGTGATTGATTCCTGGATCGCAATTATCAGCGAAGATGCACAGATCGGTGAAGAGCTTGTTCAGGCGTATGAAGCATACCTCAGAGATATCAATCCGCATGTCTCCTTTGATTATGGATTTCTGCTTAATTTTTGTCAGAATGTACAGGAACTGGAAAATTCTTACTATGAGGTGTCCAAGTATAATGCATTGCTGGATCTGCTGCAGGAGCTGAATGTAGATGAAGCGGAACGTACAGATGAGAATTATAAGGAGCGGCTGGATGCTGTACTGATCAATCTGATGTCCAATTACGATGCAGAGGAGCAGGAACTCCGCAACGAGCAGGAATATTTCAATCTGGTCGTCGAGAATGACGGTGACAAGAAAATCGCTGAAGCGCAGTTTGAAAATGAGATGGCATTGCAGAAGGAATCGTTTAATATCGGAAAACAGATGATCAACTGGGCAATCTATGATGAAACCGCCAATCCACGCGTTCGAAAATTTGCATTTCAGAATACAAAAAGCTGGTTCAAAACGGCTTTGGATCGTTTTGCGGTCAATTTGCAGCAATCCTTTCCCATTGAGTATCATATTGCGATCGATACCTGGACAGGCGTCAGCAACGGCAATGATAATGCGGAACTTATGGAGAATATGCATAGGTATTATGAGACCAATAAGTTTAAGAATATGTATGTAAATACACCGAATATTGCCGCTGTTCTGATATTTATCGTGTCACTTGCACTTGCTTTTATTGCACTTCCGGTATCGCTGTATGCATTGATTGCAACTGTCGGTGCAGGTGCTTTTCTAATTTATCGTGTATTAAAGGCAATGAAGGAATATCCGGCACGTGTCAATGCATCTATGCATAATCTGCACAATACGCTTACGGAAATATCCTATTTCAGACAGTATTTTGAGAATTTGAGCAGTTTAAAAGAACAGGTTATGTCCGAAACAGAATTTTTATAACTGGTTGAGAGGAGATCGAATATGTTTGAGGAAATGGAAAACAAAAACGAAGAGATGGATTTTGAAACGATGATGGAACAGAGAATACAGCAGAATTTCTCTGAGGCAGGCGGTCCTAAGGCAGAAGTGAGCAATGCACGTTTGAAAGAGATGAATAAAAAACTTCCTTCCTGGAGCTTAGAGCCTCCGTACAGTTTTCTCCGATGAGAGAGCTGCAGCATTCTCCCACAGACTATTGGGAGTGGCTGGATGTATTTCGTATTCTGGAAAACAGATCTCTTCGTGCCGATGAATGGGAACTGCTTTGCAAAGGAACGATCTATGATTTCGATCATGTGCAAAAACAGTTTCTGGAGACGCTGGAGAAGACGGTCAATACAAAGCTGAAGAATACGATTCAACGGTCAACAAAAGCACTCAACATCGGTTTGGAAGACGGGGATTATGTTTCTCTGCAGATCATGCTTCGGCGTGCAAAACGGGAACTGAATGAATGCAGATTCTGCAGAGAGCTGACTTTTCTTCCGGAGGAGATCATTTGTGATCTGGATCGCCAGGTCGTAGAAACGATCCGGAGTTATTGGAACGAATGGATCAATACTATGAAAGAAACAGCGATGGAGATGGAGCAGGAAGAGACTTTTAATATGCTTTACTATCTTCGACGCATGGAACGGGAATATGGGAAACTATAAAGAAACAAAAGAAGAAGTTCGCAATAATCTGTTTGCCAGAGTTCCTCTGGTGGTCATTCATTCTTCCGAAAGGGAGAGAGTGGAAAGGATGCTGCGGGAACTGGCTGCTGAATTGAAAACCGGCATTTTCTACTATACCGATGTTAAGCAGGTCATATCTCTGAATGGTTCCGGACAGATCGATGTCAATCAGGAGCCGCTTCGCTTTGCACAGGAACGTTTTCGCAAAAACAGGGGGACAACATTTGTTCTGGGAGATGCGATGCGTGTACGTGAAGAAAATGCATTCAGCCGTGAGATCCTGGATACACTGTACCTTGCCATGGAAACATCCGGTACGCTGGTACTTGTTACACCGGACTATGTATGGAATCGACTGGCCGGTTTCGGACTCATGACAAGGCTGGATTATCCGGATTCCGACGAACGAATGAAACAGATCAGCCAGTTTGTCGAGCGGTATCGTTCAGCATATCCAATCAGCTGGTCAAATGCAGATATTCAGAGGGCTGCAATGATGCTTCGTGGATTCAGTGAGATCCAGATCGATAATATTCTGGTATCGCAGCTGGTCAGTCATAAAGGGCTGGAACAGAAGCATCTGCAGGAGTTTGCAAAGCAGAAAAGCCGCTTGTATGCGGCTGTTCCCTGCGTAGATGAAGTGCGGATCAATGAAAGGCGTGCAGCTGCAGGTATGGATAATCTTCGGGATTGGCTGAGAGAAAGAAAGCAGCTGTTTTTCCTGTCAGATGAGATTCTTTCGCAATATGGATTAACGGCACCGAAAGGTATTCTTCTTGCAGGTGTTCCGGGATGCGGAAAGTCATTTTCGGCAAGACTGGCTGCTCAGGAATGGGAACTTCCGCTGTTTCGATTTGATATCGGCTCCATTTATGATAAATGGATGGGAGAAAGTGAACGTAAAATGCAGGAGGCATTGACGTTTCTGGACAATATGGCACCCTGTGTGGTATGGATCGATGAGGTGGAAAAGGCTTTGGCGGTTTCGGATTCCGGAAATGATACCGGAAAGCGTATCCTGGGACAGTTTCTGTACTGGCTGCAGGAATCGACGGAGAGAGTTTTTCTGGTGGCAACAGCCAATGATATATCCAAGCTTCCGCCGGAATTGTTTCGAAAAGGCAGGTTTTCAGAGATCTTTTTTGTGGATCTTCCTAATCGAAGAGAACGGAAGGCTGCGATCGAGCAGTACATGAACCGCTGTCTGCATCAAAAAGCGGAGAACGAGGTTCTGGAACGGCTGGTTAATGCCACAGAAGGATATTCTTACGCAGATATTGAAGAAATGGTTAAAGAGGCTGCACAGTATCAATTGCTGCACCCGGAGCAGTCAGTGGGTGAGGAAGTGATGCTGCAGGTGATTCAGCGGATGATCAGCTTTGCAGAGAGTAATCCGGATACAGTAGAATCGCTGCGTAAATGGGGAAAGCATCGTGCAGCACCGGCTTCCCGGACGGATTCGGGAAAGGAGGAGTAATTCATGAGTGATATCAGCTATCTGCGTTCGGTATTGGCGGAGGAGGAAGCGAGAAATCGTGAACTGCACAGTTATATGTACGAACTCAGCAGCGGAGTCTCGCAGGCACAAAAAGAGATGGCAAGCTGTGAACAGCAGATGAATAATAAACTGATCGAAAGTACGCAGCACATGCAGAATGCACATGACCGGATTCTGCAGGCACATGAGCTGCAGGCACAGATCGATGAGCTGTATGTTCAGTTCAAAAATATGGAACTGGCAAATAAAAAGATTCGTGAAGCGAATAATAAAAAATTTTATGACTTTGATACTTTCAATACGGTTCGAAAGATCGTGCAGGGAATGCTGGATAATTTGAATCTGGGAATGGTAAGTGACAGCGTTATCTATAAAGCCGTTGAGAAGGAACATTTGAAAGTTCCGAATTACTGGCTGACTACGGTCCTGATCAGTATCATGGCATGGAAGAATGATGACAGACCGCTGGCTGAGCGTGCCATGGATAATGCCATTCGCCTGGATAAGAAGAATGCTTCTATCTTTTATATGCTGTTCAATATCCGGATGGGAAGAGAGGAAGCTGCACGGAAATGGTTTAAGCTCTATCAGGAATGTGACCTGAAAGGAGAAGATGAAGAAACGTTTGTCATGCTGTTTTCCATGCTGACACAGACAGTGAAAGACAACATAGACAGCAGTATAAAGTATGAAGTAGATGAATATATCCATCGTACGATGGAAGAGAATATGCGGGCGGAAAATTATTCCCGTCAGGAGATCCTTGATCAGATCGAGAGATATCTGAATCGTATGCATGGGTCGGAGGAACTGCAGCTGAATATGCTGAAACGATGCCTGAAAGATTATGCTCAGACAGCAGATGTTGTAGCCTGTGCCATCGGCAATACACAGATCCTTCAGTTCATTCTGGATACAGGCAATGTCAGCACAGCGGAAAAAAATGAGTATCTGGAGCAGTTTATTAAAGATGAGATACAGAAGCCAAACAGGGAAGAACAGGACCTTTACGATGAAATCAGAAGAAATGAGATGATCATCGAGTATAAGGGACGGGTCGATGAGGCAAATCAACGTTTTGAAGAATACAAGACAAAGCGGGAAAACGATTTTGAAATGATCCGGCAGATGAATGAGTGGATCTATGTTTCTCTTGATGATCAGGGAGTTAATCCGCAGGTGCGTAAGAATCTGTTCACCCTGACCCTGGATCTGCAGACCGACGCTGTTCATCAATATGCGGATTCCTATCGCAGAAGGCTGACACACAGACATCCGGCTGTTATGGGAGAGTATTCCACGGAGATCGATTTCTGCAACCGTGCAGGTGAAGGTGCTAAGATTCAGGAATATTATGAAATACAGAGGCAGGAACAGCTGAAACAGATCAAAAATACAACCGCTGTTGTCGGAGCCGTACTGGCGGTTCTTGGTGTGGCCGGTATTTTTCTCCTTGGACCGCTCACCCTGATCATATCAGGCATCGGAGGCGGATGCATTGCATTGAATTTCCTGAGCAACAGCAGACAGAAAAAACAGATCGATGAGACTTGTGCAATGAATATTCGTGGAAAAGAAGAGCAGATGACGCAGCTGTTCAGGGAATATGAACAGATGATGCGTATATACGAATATCATGATGCATATCTTGCGCGAATCGATGACGAGCTGAGGAGATTCTGACCGGATGAATCGTAGAAAAGGGAGATAGAAGTATGTACTGTGGGAAATGCGGATATAAGAATTCCAATAATTCGAAATACTGTATGAAATGCGGCTATTTGCTCATACAGCCGGGGGACAGCGGGGAGCAGCCAAAGCCGGTTCCTCCTGCTTCCCAGCCGCCCAAATCCAGGCCGCAGCGTCCAACAAAAAAAATGCTCCTGCTGATTGGATCGATCGTACTGCTCATTGCCATACTTGGCTTAGGAATATTCGCGGTAATAAAACACACAGCAAACACCGGAAAGGCAGCTTCCGCAGACAACGGAACAGAAATTGTAGCCGACTCCGGAGCAGAAACGGAAGCAAATGTCGGAGCTGGAGGAACTGCGTCAGGCGACAAAACGGGAAATGCAGCAGAAAATGAAGCCGACTCCGGAGCAGAAACTGCAGCAGATACAGGAACGGAAGCTTCAGCTGACTCTGGAGCAGAAACTGCAGCAGATTCCGAAACAGAAGAGGAAGAAGAGAAGGAATTCTATTTTCCTGTAGATGAGGTATACACAAGTAAATGGGGTGACGAAGAGGAAGAGACGACCAGAGACAAATATACCTATTATTTCGACGGATTAACGGTATACTCTTTTAAGTCCAATAATACTTTTGAGATAAAAGTGTACAGAGAGGACGGTGCCCTCAAAAGCAGCAAATACTACCATCTGTACAAGGATGATGATATTACTCATAGTACGTCGAACTATGAATATAATGAGGCAGGTCAGTGTATAAAATATGAATATACTTATGATAATGTATATGGCGGTAAACATCATCGAAGAACGGAAAGTAAATGGTATGCGTACAATAAGGATGATTCCGATGGCAGAGTGGTTTTAATAAAAAAAACAGATTATGATGATAAACCAATAGAAGTTACATTTGTACTGGATGCAGACAACAGAATAGTAAAAGAAACAGAAAAGGGAGCTGAAAAAACAGAAGTTTATTTGTATCAATATGATAAAGAAGGAAATCGTGTTGCCACTATCCCAGCATGACCTTATATAGCTATGGTTGATTGTCACAGGAT
>JAUNAK010000133.1 GCA_030527665.1 Eubacteriales bacterium | reverse complement strand
TCCGTAAAGAAGAATATTGCGACACTTTATTTGCGCAGGGATTCGGATGTGCAGATGTCAGTGAAAGCTGACACGGATCCGGTTCCAAGTCTCGCAGAGCTCGACTTGAAAAGGAAGAAATTCTGTGAGCAGAATTTCTCTGAATATAGATGATCATAGCCGCTATAGATGATAATAGCCGCAGCGGCGGAAGCGAATTGGAGCTATTTTGTGCAAAATAAATTAGAAAGTAGAGAGAAGAATGCAGTATAAAAATATTGTCAAAGCGAAATTTGTAAGCAGACCGAATCGTTTTATAGCAAAGGTTCTGCTTTCAGATGGGACGGAAGAAACCGTACATGTCAAAAACACGGGAAGATGCAGAGAGCTGCTCCTTCCCGGTGCAGAAGTGTATCTGGAAAAGGCGGAGAATCCTAATAGAAAAACAGGATACGATCTGATCGGAGTGCATAAGCCGTCGCTGGGAGTCGTCAACATTGACAGCATGGCTCCCAATGCCGTCTGCGGAGAATGGCTGCAGACACAGGGATTCGATCTAATCAGACCGGAATACACCTTCGGCAGGTCGAGAATCGATTTTTATATGGAAAAAAACGGTGAAAAATATCTCTGTGAAGTAAAGGGATGCACATTGGAAATCGATGGAATCGGTTATTTTCCCGATGCACCGACAGAGCGTGGGATCAAGCATCTGCAGGAACTGGCCGCAGCATCGGAACAAGGGTATCGATGTATGCTGACCTATGTCATTCCGATGGAAGGAGTGACAGAAGTGCGTCCGAATATGGAGACACATCCCGCATATGGAGAAGCTCTGGAGAGGGCAAAGCAGAAGGGAGTGGACGTGGTATTTCTTCCCTGCAGGGTGACAGCAGATTCTGTAACTGCAGATCCGGGAGCAGGGAGGAAAGTATAGTAACCTATGCAATGCAAGGAAGATGCGAATCTCGAAAAAGGATTCATGTGAGGTGCTTTAGGCTCGGGAGGCCTGCACGTATTGCCTACTGAAGCAAAATAAAAGAGTTCGGCAGCCGAAAAGTAACTGCCGAACTCTTTATTTGTACTCATTTCGGACGGAACAAATACTCACCGGAGACGAAGTGTATTAGTCGTAGTCGAAAATTGCTTTTTTCTCCAGGTATGCGCCGTATTCTTCTTTCCAGTCGTGGTGCGGTTCGCTGGCATCGTAGGTTTCCAGTGCATCACGGTCCATGTCAATACGGATCAGGATATCGTAACGGTTGGAACGATCCACAACATTGGGAATTACTTCGACCTTATGGATGCCCTCGATATCCAGAAGCGGAGCAAACAGAGATTCCAGTTCGGGAAGAAGCGCCTTCTTTTCGGCGGCATCAACGTCGCTGCGGAATTTAGCCAGAATACAGTGTTTCATAGGTAGAGTCCTCCTGATATATAGTATGATACATTCGTGGTGTGGCTGCATGGCAGCAATCAATTACAGATCTGCCATAAACATTTCAAAATAGTCATCTTCTCCGTCCAGAAGCGGTGAGTTTTCGCCGCCGCCGTTTGTGCTGCGGCGCATAGCTGCGTAAGCATCTTCACCTGCACTCAGAAGATCCATTTCATAGATCTCGAAGCCGTTCTCCCTGCAGATCCTGCAGAAAGAACGAAGCGGCTGTTCTGCCTTTCCGGCAAGCAGCAGCTGTTCACGCAGTGCAGGATCTTTTCTTGCACGGCTCTTCAAAATATCCAACATTTCGCCAATATTCATATGTATATTCTCCCTCTAAATGAAACCAGATGGAAATCGTGTTGTCGGAACGAGGTCCACAGGCAGATTATGAAACCATGCGGAGATCGTATCGTTGGAACGAGGTCCACAGGAAGCTTACGGTACAGGTAAATTTCGAATCCTGAAGAGGATTCTGTTTCCTATTCTAAACGCTGCCCGCAGAAATGTATATGCTTATTAAAGATTAATTGTGCTGTGATGAAAAGCTAGCTGATCAGGTAGGGCAGAAAACTTCATGAAAATATATACTATATATGAAATTGTTAAAACACATATATGCAGAAGAAACTGTGAACAGAGCGGCAGATTCGGCAGAATCTGTATTTGGTGACGGGTATGGGCATCATGCAAATCTGTGTGAAAATAACTGCAAATAACGGCTGTTTATTGTATAATAGAATTGTTATTTGACAAATGATGCGAAACAGAAGTCAGTTATTAGAATATTGAACGGAGGATACAAGTATGGGACTTATTAAAGCTGCACTCGGAGCTGCAGGCGGGGTAATGGCAGATCAGTGGAAAGAGTATTTTTATTGTGAGGCAATGCCGGCAGATGTTCTGATCACAAAAGGTAAGAAGAGAACATCCGGTCGTTCCAGCAATACCAAGGGAAGCGATAACATTATCTCTTCCGGTTCCATTATCGCAGTTGCAGACGGTCAGTGCATGATCATCGTTGAACAGGGAAAAGTTGTAGAGATCTGTGCAGAATCCGGTGAGTTTACATTCGACAGTTCTACCGAGCCGACGGTTTTCTCCGGCAATCTGAGCAGCAGTCTGAAAGAGACACTGATCAATATCGGCAAGAGATTCACCTTCGGAGGAGAGGCACCGAAGGATCAGCGTGTATATTACTTCAATACAAAGGAGCTGATGGGCAACAAATACGGTACCGCTTCCCCGATCCCGTTCCGTGTAGTTGACAGAAATATCGGTCTGGACGTGGATATCAGCGTTCGCTGTTTCGGTGAATACAGCTATCGTGTGACAAACCCGATCCTGTTCTATACGAACGTTTGCGGAAATGTGTCTTCGGATTACAGAAGAAGTGAGATCGACAGTCAGCTGAAGACAGAGCTTCTGACAGCATTGCAGCCTGCTTTTGCACGTTTGAGTGAGCAGGGTATTCGTTATTCGGCACTTCCGGGTCACACTGAGGAACTGGCAGCGGCACTGAACGATGTACTTTCCGCAAAATGGAAAAATCTCAGAGGTATCGAGATCGTTTCCTTCGGTGTGGGTTCTGTAAAAGCATCCGAAGAAGACGAGCAGATGATCAAGGATCTGCAGAAGAATGCGGTATTCCGTGATCCGACCATGGCTGCAGCACATATGGTTGGTGCGCAGGCTTCTGCTATGCAGACAGCTGCAGGCAATTCCGGCGGAGCTGCAATCGGTTTCATGGGAATGAATATGGCAGCCAATGCGGGCGGTATGAATGCACAGAGTCTGTACCAGATGGGACAGCAGGCACAGTACCAGCAGCCGCAGCAGGCACCGGTACAGCAGCCGGCACCGGCGAATGTACAG
>JAUNAK010000132.1 GCA_030527665.1 Eubacteriales bacterium | reverse complement strand
CGGTCCATGGCCTTATGCATATCTCTGAGGAAGTCATTTTTCTCTGCCATTCCGATCTCCTCTCCTGATCTTCTTTTCATGAATCATAGCAAAAATCTATTGCATATTTTATCACATCGGATACGGTTCGTAAATTTACCGCACTCTCCCTGCCTTAAACAATAAAAAACTTTCTTTATATCTCTGGTATTCATAGTACCTTCCAGCATATTTCCGAGTCTGTCTTTGTAATTTCCCATATCCATATCGTAAACCTTCATCTCTTATAGCATCGTATTCCCATAATCCTGAAGTTCACGAAATACAGCATCAATAATTGCTTCTGTTTCTTCAAGACTCTGCCTATATTATACAAAATGCCGCCGACGGGAGCAATCCCGGCCGGCGGCACCTGTATTCGTTTTTATTGTTGCTTCACTGGAAGCTGACATGCAGGCATGCCAAAATGCCTGTATGTTTTTTATAGTCTTCCCTGAACAGCAGTGCGCTTCATTACATGAGCTGTCTGTACATTGCGATAACCTGCTCTTTGTTTACCTCTCTCGGGTTGCCCGGGCAGCATGCATCTGCAAGTGCATCATCAGCCAGACGATCCAGATCCTCTTCACGGATTCTGTCGTTCTTCATCGGGATGCCGACATCCTCGGAAAGCTTCTTAACAGCAGCGATTGCAGCGTCTCTGTACTCTTCCTGCGTCATGGAATCTACGCCCTCAACGCCGAATACACGAGCGATCTCACGATATTTCTCACCGGTGTAATCACGGTTGAATTCCATGGAGATCGGCAGCAGCTGTGCACATGCCATTCCGTGCGGTGTGTCATAATGTGCAGACAGGCAGTGTGCCATGGAATGATCGATTCCCAGACCTACGTTGGAGAAGCCCATACCTGCAATGTACTGTGCCATAGCCATGATCTCACGGCCTTCCGGCTCGTTGTTAACAGCCGCACGCAGACCGGAAGCGATCAGCTTGATTGCCTCGATGTGGAACATGTCAGTCAGCTCCCATGCGCCCTTGGTTGTGTATCCTTCGATGGCATGTGTCAGTGCATCCATACCGGTTGCAGCTGTCAGGCCCTTCGGCATGGAGCTCATCATCTCCGGATCAACAACAGCGATTGCCGGAATATCGTTTGTATCTACGCAAACGAATTTACGCTCTTTCTCAACATCGGTAATTACGTAGTTGATAGTAACCTCAGCTGCGGTACCTGCGGTAGTCGGAACCGCGATAGTCGGAACCGCATGGTTCTTTGTCGGTGCAACACCTTCCAGAGAACGAACATCCTCGAATTCCGGGTTTGTAATGATGATACCGATTGCTTTTGCGGTATCCATGGAAGATCCTCCGCCGATTGCTACGATCGCATCTGCCTCAGCCTCTTTGAATGCCTTTACACCGTCCTGTACGTTCTGAATGGTCGGGTTCGGTTTGATTCCTGTGTATACATAGTAAGCAATGCCAGCCTCATCCAGCAGATCGGTTACTTTGCTCGTAACACCGAATTTTACCAGATCCGGGTCGGATGTAACGAAGATCTTTTTGTATCCGCCTCTCTGGATCTCCGGAACGATCTCTTTGATCGCGCCTGCGCCATGATAGGAAATATTGTTAAGTACGATTCTGTTTGCCATCTTTGATAACCTCCTGCATTGCGTGAAATGACCGATTCATTTCGCTGTGTTATTTTTTTAACATATTTGAATTATACCCTTTTTTCACTAACAATGCACATGTAATTTTTTTTGATTATCCGTAATATTTTCCGTTTTCTACTCCTCTTCATAGAAAATGACTACCGGAATCTCTCCGATCTTCATCTTCTGATAGATCTCTTTTGCCTTGTCCACAGGCAGATTGACACAGCCGTGAGAGCCGAATCCATCCAGATAACGGGTACCGCCGAACTTCTCCTGCCAGGTTGCATCATGCAGACCGACACCGTTATCTGTCAGACGCATCCATACAGAAACCGGACTTGCCCATGCAGCCTTGCCGTTTACCTGCGGTCCGATCAGCACAGACGGACTCTGCATCTGTGTACAGAAGAAGATACCCTCCGGCGTGTTATTCATTCCATTCATCATTCCGGAAACCACATCCGTTTCAATTACGACCTTGTTATTTTCGTAAAACCAGAGATGCTGCTTGGTCAGATTTACCTCCACATAGGTACTTCCCAGTCCGTTATTCTCCGCAGCGGTTCCTATCTCACGGGAAATATATTCCGGCTCACGCTCAGATGCCTTTCCCTTTTTCTCTAGCAGTCCTGTCAGCGCTTCCACCTCCGCTGTCCGATTGATTTCCCAGCCGAAGGCATTCGTTCCGTCTACTTTGGTTTCCCTGCCGTCATTCATGCGGAAGGTATGCTCCTTTTCGATCGTATCCGTTTCTTCTGCCAGTTCTTCCACATATGTATAGATATTTTCATACCACTTGGTCTCATTCAGCTGATACGTACCATTTTCATCGACATCCAGCCAGTCCTTCAGAACCGTACCGTCCAGTACCTTATCCCCCTGCGGAAGATGATAAGTAACCTGAACTGCCACATATTTGTTCAGTTCTTCTGCTTCCTTTGTCAGCTTTTTGTCATCTGCAAAAACAGTCGGTTTTCTGTAATAGCCCAGAGCTTCTATGTTCAGAAATGCCGTTTTGGCTTTCACTGCTGTGAGCGCCGCATCAACGGTGTCTTTTCTGGACAAAACCGTTCCGTAAACCTCCGGTGTTACAACGAAACGGCATTCTTCGCTGTTCCAGGAAAGCTGAGCATCTTCCGGATGGATCATATCCTTTACCTGCATCTCCGGAAGTGCCTCCACACTTTCCCGGATCTTAGCTTCATCGCCGACCGCCTCTACGGCAGCAGAAGCCTCTTTCCGGACACGATTCTGCGAATACCAGCTGTCCGGATCCTGTGCCTCCATCAGCTTCTGTACTGTTCCGTCCGAAATATAGGTGTATCCCAGATCATCCTTTGTCAGTGTTTCTGTCTGATCATCTTTGAACAGGATCTGCAGCGAATAATCCTCTGCCTGTTTCTTCAGAATATCCTCAACCTCTGCAGCCGTCATGTCGCTGACATCCATGCCGTTGATATAGGTTTCCTTAAAAAAGTGATCCTTATAGAACTCCTTATTCTTTGCATGCATGCTCCCGATCGTCACAGCTTCTCCAACCACCACAACTACGACAGCTGCGATTCCGATCTTCACCCATTTATTCATGGATTTAAAACGGTCTGTAAACTTTACCGCTTTCTTTGTTTCTTTCTTTACTTCAGTCTTTGCCTCTGTCTTTGCTTCCGCTTTTGCCTCTGCCT
>JAUNAK010000064.1 GCA_030527665.1 Eubacteriales bacterium | reverse complement strand
ATTTACAAACAAGCATCTCGTCTTACAAACTGGCTCCTCGGTTTACAACTCAGCCTTCATGGAAACCTCTTGAACTAAAAAGATTGAAAACAAAGAGAAACTGATTCGAAATATAAAAAAATATCTGAAAAGATATCTGAAACTGTGGAATTGTTACAAAAATAGAAAGAATATTTCGACCATGTGCTAAATAATTGCAAGTTGAACGAATTTTTTTGTCTATGATACGATTATAACATCAATAGATTGCTCACAGAAGGGAAAATGGATAAATGGAGGAGATTTTTCAGATCAATGCACATGAGGTAACGGTTGAGGTGAAGGATGAGAGAACGGGAGAAGTATTCAGAAGAGTCCTTCCTATCGATTATTACGAAAATGCAAATGTGCTGAAACTGACTGCGGAAAATCTGGATGGAAGCGAGGCGTCGCTTGTTTTCTATACGGCCAGAGGTTTGGAACGTCTTCGGGATCTAACCGGAAAGGGAGCAGATCATGATTCCTGCGGAACACATGTATGATTGCGGAAGAACAAGTAAAAGGAGGATAACATATGGTTAAAAAAAAGCTGAAGATCAATGGTGTTGAGCGTATTCTGATTCTCGACAAGGACGAGACGCTGGCAACGGTTCTTCGTGAGCATCTGCTTCTTACCGGATGTAAGATCGGATGCGGAGAAGGTCATTGCGGTGCCTGCAATGTTATTATGAACGGAAAAGTTGTAAAGTCCTGTCTGTACAAGATGAGCCGTGTGCCGGATGGCGCAGAAATCACTACCATTGAAGGTGTCGGAACCATTTCGGATATGCATCCGATTCAGGTTGCATGGATGGCATATGGCTGTGCACAGTGTGGTTTCTGTTCACCGGGATTCATTATTTCGGCAAAAGTACTTCTGGAAAACAATCCGAGTCCGACACGTGAAGAAGTTCGTGACTGGTTCCATAAACAGCGTAATCTCTGCCGCTGTACCGGATACAAGCCGCTGATCGATGCAACGATGGCTGCAGCCGCTGTTCTGCGCGGTGAGATGTCCAAAGAGGACTTGGTATTCAAGCAGACCGAAGACAGTATTGTCGGCACAAATTATATCCGTCCTTCTGCAGCACAGAAAGTTACCGGTACCTGGGATTTCGGTGCAGATGATGCACTGAAGATGCCGGAGGGAACTCTTCGACTGGCTCTGACACAGGCAAAAGTATCCCATGCCAATATTCTCGGAATTGACACATCCGAAGCAGAAAAGATGCCGGGTGTATACAAAGTAATCACTGCAAAAGATATCAAAGAAGCAGGCGGAACCAATAAGATCAACGGACTTGTCATGCTTCCGAAACATAACAAAACGGACGGTTTCGAACGTCCGGTACTCTGTGATGAGAAAATCTTCCAGTTTGGTGATGCCATCGCAATCGTAGCAGCAGATACCGAAGCGCATGCACGTGCAGCTGCAGAAGCAGTGAAAGTAGATATTGAAGAACTGCCGGCATACATGAATGCACTGGATGCAATCGCACCGGATGCAGCAGAGATCCATCCGGGAATCCCGAATGCCTTCTTCGAGACTAACTGTATCAAGGGCGATGATTTTGACTGGGACAGCATTCCGGATTCCCAGCAGGTAGAGATCGAGTCCTATTGTTCCCGTCAGCCGCATCTGCATCTGGAACCTGACTGTGGATATGGATATATTGATGAAGACGGAATGGTAACCGTACATTCCAAATCCATCGGTATTCACCTGCATATGCCGATGATCGCCGATGGTATCGGAGTTCCGATGGAAAATCTGCGTCTGGTACAGAATCATGCCGGCGGTACATTCGGATACAAATTCTCTCCGACCAACGAGGCACTGATCGGTGCGGCAGTTAAGATCCTGCAGCGTCCGGTATCTCTGGTATTCAACCAGTATCAGAATATCACTTACACGGGCAAGAGATCACCTGCATTTATGAATATCAAACTTGCAGCGGATGAAAAGGGTAAACTTCTTGCGATGTGGGGAAATAACTATGTGGATCATGGTCCGTATTCCGAGTTCGGTGACCTTCTGACCATGCGTCTTTCCCAGTTCACCGGTGCCGGATATGGAATCAAATCCATCAGAAACAAGAGCACGACTGTATTTACCAACCATGCGTGGGGATCTGCATTCCGTGCTTACGGCTCTCCGCAGTCCTTCATGGGATCCGAGATCGCCATTGATGTACTGGCAGCAAAAATGGGTATCGATCCGTTTGATATCCGAGAGATGAACTGCTACAAAGAGTCCGAAGGAACAACGATCCCGACCGGATATCCGCCGGAAGTATATTGCGAAGAAGATCTGTTCAAGACAGCCCGTCCGCTGTATGAAGAAGGCAAGAAGCGGGTGGCTGAGAAGAATGCTGCATCCGACGGCAAGATCAAATACGGTATCGGTGTTGCACTCGGTGTATACGGCTGCGGACTTGACGGTGTAGATACCTCCTCGGCATATGCGGAACTGAATCCGGACGGAACAGTAACGATGTATGCAGCCTGGGAAGATCACGGACAGGGTGCTGACATGGGTGTACTTGTTTCTTCCCATGAGACCCTTCGTCAGGCAGGAATCAAACCGGAACAGATCCGACTAGTTATGAATGATACAAAGACCTGTCCGAATGCAGGACCGGCCGGCGGATCCCGTTCACAGGTAATGTCAGGAAATGCCTGTCGTCTGGCAGCAGAGAACCTGGTAGCAGCCATGAAGAAAGAAGACGGAACCTATCGTACCTATGACGAGATGAAGGCAGAAGGTCTGGAGACCAAATACCAGGGCAACTGGGTAACCACCTTCTGTGCAGATCATCCGATCGATCAGGATACCGCACAGGGCGATCCGTTTGCAACCTACATGTATTCCCTTTTCCTTCCGGAAGTAGCTGTTGATACGACGACCGGAAAAGTAAAAGTTGAAAAATTCACCTGCGTAGCCGATGTCGGTACGATCATGAACCGTCTGCTGGTAGAGGGCAACTTCTACGGCGGTCTTGTACAGGGAATCGGACTTGCACTTTCCGAGGACTTCGAGGATCTGAATCATGATGTAAGTCTGATCAAATGCGGTATTCCGTATCCGAAGGATGCTCCGGATGCAATCGAACTGCACTTCAATGAGACCTATCGTCCGAGCGGACCGTATGGTGCTGCAGGCTGTGGTGAGGCTCCGCTTGATGCTCCGCATCCGGCAATCCTCAATGCGATCTATAACGCAACCGGTGCACGTATCACCCGTATCCCGGCACGTCCGGATAAGGTGCTCGCAGCTCTGAAAGAACTGGAAGCATAAAGGTACTATGCTATAATAAGGGGAGGTGGGAGTCCATCTCCCCCTTTTTGTTCGCAATTGCAAAATGCTCCACAGTATTTACTGCGAGTATTGTGCAGCACTTTTGCAGGCACGCTCCCGCTACCTTCGGCACGCAGCGGTACTAAGTTCGCCTTTCAGGCTCACTAAGGACCGGCGGCCTCAGAGTACCTGCTGCAAGTACTTGCACAACATTCGCAGCAGTCTACGTTGGTATTCATTTTGCAATTGCGTAACATACTTTACTGCAGAAAGGAAGGGCTTCGATGGACTTTATTAAAGAGAGAGAATCTACACACGTATACCATGTGAATCGGATGTCCAAGGAAGAGATGGATGAGATGGTCGGGCGCTGTGTGCATGAGCAGCCGGCCTATTGTGTGGCGGCCTGTCCTCTGAAGCTGGATACGAAGGAGATGCTGACGCTGGCTGCTGCGGGTAATTTTAAGAAGGCGCTGGTACAGTATGAGAAGATCACGCCTTTCCCGCTTCTGCTTTCTGCAGGATGTGAGGCGCCTTGTGAGAATAAATGCAAACTTGGTTCACTGGGTGACGGGATCGCGATCAAAGAGGTTGAGCGTGCCGTTGCGAGATATGGAGAGAAAACAAAAAAGAGCAGTGTTTTTCGGATGAAGAAGAGAAAAACAGCTGCTGTTTTTGGTACGGATCTTTTTCTTCTGTTTTTAATCGGAGAAGTGGAGAAGAAGATGTATCCGACGACGGTCTATTGCAGGGAAAAGGACTATCGGGAATATATAGAAGATGCTTTGGAAAACTGGGCAGAGCATGCAGCGTTTGTGCAGGCAGATCTGGAGGAAGAGGCTTCTCGATTGAAACGGATGGATCTGACGTTTGTATTTGAAAGTGCTCTTACAGAGGATTTTGTACGGGAAAAGGCAGAGGAGCATGATATTGTATGTATGAGCGGAGAGCTTCTCAGCAGGCTCTATCCTGGAAAGGCATATGATCCGGAGGTGTGCGTGATCGATGAAGAAGGCATTGTTGCCGGTCCTTCCGGAAGTATTATGGAGGCTGCGCTTGCTGCGAAAAGAGGAGCTCTTACCGTGGACCGTCTTGCGCAGAAGCTGTCTCCGTACAGCAATCGCGGACAGGAGGGGACGCAGGAGACGGCTTTGTATACGTCTGTTGAGGGCATCGATCCGGAACCGGGAGTACCGGTAGGAAAAGACGGATATACTAAGGAAGAAGCAGTTCGGGAAGCCGGCCGCTGCATCCGTTGCCATTGTGATGAATGTATGAAGAGCTGTGCCTATCTCGCGGAGTATAAGAAGCATCCGGGACTTCTCGGACGGGAAATCTATAACAATACGCAGATCATCATGGGGGATCATCCGATGAATAAGCCCATGAATTCCTGCTCACTCTGCGGGCAGTGTACCGTGACCTGTCCCAATGGTTTTGATATGAGCAGAGTCTGCCGGATGGCTAGAGAGAATATGGTGTCTACGGATAAGATGCCGTTGGCACCGCATGAGTTTGCTCTTCTGGATATGCAGTTTTCCAACACGGAAGCGTTTTTGTCCCGTATGCAGCCGGGATATGACTCCTGTAAATATGTGTACTTTCCGGGATGTCAGGCAGGAGCAATTGCACCGAAGGTGGTGGAAGCCTCGTACCTGGATCTGACGGAACGGCTGGAAGGCGGTGTCGCACTGATGCTTGGCTGCTGCGGAGCAATCAGTGACTGGGCCGGGCGTGTGGAAATGACAGAAAAACATCGGGAATTTCTGAAGCAGGAGATCGCAAAACTTGGGAATCCTGTTATCATTACCGGATGTCCCAGCTGTCGAAAACAGCTGCAGGAACTGAGCGAACAGAAGATACTCGGCATATGGGAAATTCTGGAAGAAATCGGTCTTCCGGAAAGCGCACGGGAGCTGCAGCGTACGTTTGCCGTTCATGATTCCTGCGGAGCAAGAGGTGATGCAGAGACGCAGCAGATGGTGCGGAATATACTGGAAAAACTGGGCTGTGAAATTCTGGATACGCCGGATTCCGGCGATCGTTCTCCCTGCTGCGGATACGGCGGACTGACGGCATATGCAAACAGGGAAATGGCACATAAAATGGCGGAAAAATGTCTGGAAAGAAGCGATGCACCATATGTGACATACTGCATGGCGTGTCGGGACCGTTTTGCCAGGGAGGGAAGAGAATCCAGGCATCTGCTGGAACTTCTGTATGGATTGGAAGCTTCCGAGACACCGGATATCAGTGAAAAGCGATACAACAGACTGACACTGGTACAGCGTGTATTAAAAAATATCTGGAATGAGGAAAGATGCGTGAAAGATTTGGGTTTTGCGGTGAATTATACACCGGAAGCAATGGAAATGATGGATGATCGCATGATTCTGAAGAGTGATGTGGAACAGGTACTCGCAGAGTTTCATGAGAATCAGGAAGCTGTTCAGGATGCGGAAACAGGACAGCTGCTCGCTAGAAGCCGGCTGGGCAATGTGACCTTCTGGGTTCGTTTTGATGAAACAGATGACGGCTATCTGGTACATCGGGCTTACAGTCATCGAATGAACATAATTATGAGAGCGGGGCAGTGATATGGCAGCAGAAAAAAACTATTATTCCATTGATCCGAAGGGACAGCTGACATGCAGAAAATGCAAGGTTCCGCTGGTTAAGGGAAAGGCGAAATTCATGTATCTGGATAACGGATTCCCGGTAGAGATGCCTGTCTGTCCGCAGTGCGGCTTTATTTATGTACCGGAGGAGCTGGCACTCGGGAAAGTACTGGCGGTTGAAAAAGCACTGGAGGACAAATAATGGAGAGGCATCCAGGAGGTTCGGAAAATACCCGGAAACTGCTGCAGCTGGCAGAATGGAAACCGGGAGACCGGCTTCTGGATCTTGGTGCAGGCGGCGGAGAAGCCGTTCGTACATTTCGCAGGCTTGGACTGGAGGCAGAGGGGATCGATCAGGCTCCTAAATGCGATGACGGAACAGTGCGGGAAGGGGATTTCCTGCATCTGGAGGAAGTGGATAACAGCATTGATATCTGTTTCAGTCAATGTGCATTTCTGGTCAGCGGGAATCAGAAGCGTGCGATTCGGGAGGCAGTACGTGTCCTGAAAACCGGCGGATATCTGCTGCTGGCCGATCTGGATCCGGAAGGACTGGCTGCCATGACAGAAGCTGCGGGAATGAAGGTTCTGTATGTCGAAGACATGACGGATGAATGGAGAACATACTATCTGGAAGCCCTGTGGAGTGACACCTGCTGCTGTGAAGCGTATGCGGGGATCGCCTCGCGGTTTAAGGGGAAGCAGATGGGTTATACCATGCTTGCGGCTGTAAAAGAATAAAAAGAATAGATGCTTCGGTAGAAAGGAGACCAGGTATGGATCTGTATGAGAAAATAATCGAATATGCACAGCAGGGATATCACTGTTCACAGATCATTATGCAGCTGGCATTGGAAACAGCCGGGAAGGAGGAGCCGGAGCTGGTACGTGCACTGGGAGGACTTGGCGGCGGCATCGGATACACAGGGGATACCTGCGGCTGTCTGACCGGAGGGGCCTGTACGATTTCCTATTTCCTTGGGAAAGAAGCGCCGGATATTCCGGAGACACAGACGAACAAGGAGGCACTCCGGGAGCTGGTATCCTGGTTCAAGGAGGAACTGGGACCGGAGATCGGAGGCAGCGTCTGCACAGATATCTGTCATCTGGATCGGGCTATGATCATACAGAAATGTCCGGAGATCATAGGAAGTACCTATGAGAAATGCATGGATATCCTGATTGATAAGGGGGCAGTCGAAGCATGAAGCAGCAGATCCGGCAGATCGGAGAAACGCAGAGTGTATGTCCGGTTTGTCTGCAAACCATAGAAGCGGTGAAGTCTGCGGAACAGGACGGCATCTATCTGGAAAAAGAATGTCCGCAGCATGGCCGTTTTCGTACATTGATCTGGGAAGGGAATGAAGAATCCTATCTTTCCTGGGATATGGAGAACACAGCTGTGGAAACCCCGGTGCTGGCAAAAAGAATGACAGAGGAATGTCCGAAAAGCTGCGGTCTTTGTGAGGAGCATAAGCGAAAGGGATGCTGTGTGCTTCTGGAGGTCACAAGGCGCTGTAATCTGAATTGTCCGGTCTGTTTTGCATCGGCAGGAGAAAAGGGCAGTGAATCTTCGGAAACTGCAGAAGCAGACCGTTGTACATCGGCTGCATATGGGGACGGCAGCGGTTCAGTAGAAGAGGCCTGCGGCAGCTGTCACGAGCCGACACTGGAAGAAATACGTCAGCAGTATGTATATCTCATGGAACATGGAGGTCCCTTTAATATCCAGCTCTCTGGTGGAGAACCTACGATGCGGGATGACCTGACGGATATCATTCGGCTGGGACGGGAGATCGGGTTTACATTTTTTCAGCTGAATACGAACGGTCTGCGGCTTGCGAAGGAGCCGGACTATGCAGTTCAGCTCAAGGAGGCGGGCCTAAGTACGGTTTTTCTTCAGTTTGACGGTGTGACTGACGATGTGTATCAGGCACTGCGGGGAAGGCCGCTTCTGGAGCAGAAAATGCAGGCAATCGATAATTGCAGAAAAGCCGGTATCGGTGTCTGTCTGGTCCCGGTGATTGCTCCCGGTGTAAATGAAGAGCAGATCGGGTCCATCATTCGGTTTGCCATGGAAAGAATGCCTTTTGTCCGTGGGGTTCATTTTCAGCCGATCAGTTATTTTGGCCGATGCGGACAGGAGCGTCCGGAGAAGCCGATTACGATCCCGCGTATTCTGAAGGATATTGAGGAGCAGACAAACGGAAAAATGAAGGCAGCGGATTTTGCCGGTGGAGGTGCGGAGAATCCCTATTGTTCTTTCCATGCCGGGTATCAGATCCGACCGGACGGCAGCACAAAGCT
Organism: Eubacteriales bacterium; assembly: GCA_030527665.1. GTDB lineage: Bacteria > Bacillota > Clostridia > Lachnospirales > Lachnospiraceae > Bilifractor. The sequence goes on along the minus strand of JAUNAK010000064.1, from coordinate 9,550 downwards.
GATGGCTAAAAAATCAGGCGGATGCTGCTGCAATACGACAAGTGATGATTCCCGTAAGTTTGTAGAAGACCGCTGGAAACTGAACATACAGACTTCATTTACAGAAACTGTTTTTTCAGAGACCAGTGCACTGGATGCATTCCTGCAGGAGATCCATCAGAGAACGTTTACCGTGTCCGGTATGCTCTTCCAGGATGCATATAATCTGGATCTGCAGCGCCTGAAACGTTGTTATATACTGGAAATGGATCCTTCTTTCGGAATGGTTCCTTTCTGTGCCTACAATCTGACTGATGCGGAAGGGAAATATCTGTATCGAAGAATTTAGGAGATGGGGGATTTTGATGGGTAGACGTCAGCTAAAGCTGACCCGAATCCCGCACCAGGTCTCTCAGAGCTCGACTTGAATACAAAGATGCGTTCGGTCGTCCTCTGTCAAAGGGGAATAGAAGAACTCGGATATTATAAAAAGAAGGATAAAATAACAGATGAAACGATCAAGAATCGATGCCCTCCTGATGGAACAGGAGGGCATTCACGAGTGCAGCAGGAAAACGATAGAAGACCTTCAGCTGAGGAAACTGAATGAAGTATTAAAGAAAGAAAAAGAGCGGGAGGGATATTACAGGAACCTTCCGGAGCGGCTGGAATCATTGGAGGAGCTGCAGACACTGCCTTTTACCACTGCGGATGATCTGCGCAGATACGGAGGCCGTATGCTTCTCTGTTCGCAGGCGGATATTCAGAGAGTGATCTCGGAAGAAACGAGCGGAACGACCGGCGGGATCGGCAAACGGGTCTTCTATACGGAGGATGACTGCAGGCACACGATCGAGCTGTTTAAGGCCGGTCTGGGTGAACTGATCTTTCCTGGGAGCAGGACGATGATCTGCATGCCGTTTTCCGGTGCTTTCGGTCTGGGGGAACTCATAGCTGCAGCCATTCAGGAGCTTGGTGCCGAACCGCTTCGGACAGGAATCGGAAAAACGTACGGAGAACTGTCAGAGATTCTGAAGCGGGAGCAGCCGGATACCTATGTGGGAATGCCGACGGCGCTGTTATCAATGCTGCGGATGTGCGGAAAGCAGAGTCTGAAGCGGGCGCTGGTATCCGGTGATGCCTGTCCGGCTGCGGTGATGGACGAAATCGAGAAAATTCTTGGCAGTCCGCTCTGGCCGCATTACGGATCCAGAGAAATGGGACTGGGAGGCGCCATTTGCTGTCCGGCACATGAAGGCATGCACATGCGGGAAAATCATGTGATCATGGAAATTATTGATGAAAAGGGGAACGTTCTGAATGACGGAGAGTGGGGAGAACTGGTCATAACCACGATCGGAATGGAGGCACAGCCGCTTCTGCGGTATAGGACCGGCGACAGTACACGGATCCTTTCGGGATGGTGTCCCTGCGGCAGTGAAGTGAAACGCCTGGATACGGTCCGGAGGAAAGACGGATCCGGAATCATGGGCGAACTGGATGATCGTTTCTTCCGGCTGCCATATCTGGTGGATTATGCACTTACCCGAAAGGGGGGTACGGTTCACCTGGAAGCACTGCTATGTCGGGAAGAAGAGGAAAGCCTGAGAGGGATTCTGGAGAATACAAAAGGGTTTCAAGGAAAGAAAATAGAGGTGAATGTAAGAATGGCAGGTTCGGATGATGGTCCTCTGTATCTGGCAAAACGTCGTTTGCTGCAGGGGGAGTAGATAAGAATAAGATATAAAAGTTGTAAAAATAGATAAAAAATACACAATTATCTGAAAATGTCTGTGCATATTTATTTGAGTGCGATATACTGTAAGCGAGTTGCATTAATTTGCGATTCGCTTATTTTTTGTCATCCGGGTTCGTGAGAGACCGTTGCCCGGGAAAGGAGAATTCTATGAAGAGAAGAATGAAACTATTGAATGCAGCACTTTTGTCCGTGACCATGCTTTTTGCCGGCTGTGGAAGCCAGGCAGAAGCTCCGGCAGAGGAGGCTGCACCGGCTGCAGCTGCAGCAGTATCCGAAACTGCGGAAGCACAGGAAGAGGTGAAAGATACAGCAGCTGTATCAGAGGCAGGAGAAGTCGTTGCAGCTGTATCGGAGGCAGCGGAGGAACCGGCAGCAGAGCCGTCAGAGCTTATCGTTTTTGCGGCAGCATCCATGACGGAGACATTGACAGAAATCGGTGATCTGTATATGGCAGAGCATCCGGAAGTATCCATTGTTTATAATTTTGATTCCTCCGGTACTCTGAAGACACAGATCCAGGAAGGCGCGGATTGTGATCTCTTTATCTCTGCGGGTCAGAAACAGATGAATCAGATGGACGCAGCAGATACAACCGGAACCAATGAGGAAGGTCTGGATCTGGTTGTAAGTGAAACACGTGTTGATCTTCTTGAAAATACGATCACGCTGGTCGTACCGGAAAACAATCCGAAAGAAATCGCATCCTTTGATGATCTTGCTGCAAAACTGCAGGATGGAAGCATCCTGATGGCCATGGGTAATGAGGACGTTCCGGTTGGTCAGTATACACAGAAGATTCTTGCATACTATAATCTCAGTGAGGAAGATCTGGCTGCTGCAGGTACGATCACTTACGGTTCCAATGTTAAAGAAGTAACCACGCAGGTTGCCGAAGGCAGTGTTGACTGCGGAATCATTTACTGTACCGATGCTTTCAGTGCAGGACTGACAGTTGTAGCAAGTGCAGACAAAGAAATGTGCGGACAGGTTATCTATCCGGCAGCAGTGATGAAAAATGCCAGGAATCCGGAAGTTGCAGCAGATTTCCTTTCCTATCTGTTCAATGATAACTGCGGATCTATCTTTGCAAATGTAGGATTTACACCGATCGCAGCAGAATAACTGCAATAAATACGTATGTACTGCAGAAGCTGCCTCAGGGCAGCTTCTGTGTATATTGAGGTGATGTAAAGAATGAACACATGGTTTCCACTTTGGAATTCACTGCGCATTGCGGCTTGCAGCAGTGTGATCGTTTTCTTTTTCGGAATTTTTTGTGCGTATTATATTGCCAGACTTCCCGGGATGCTGCGCGGCATACTGGATGTGATTTTGACGCTTCCCATGGTTCTTCCGCCGACCGTCTGCGGATATTTTCTTCTTGTTATTTTCGGTAAAAACCGCCCGGCAGGAATCTTTTTGGCGCAGTTTGGAATAAAATTTGTTATGACATGGTACGGCGGAATTTTAGCAGCCGTCATGGTGTCCTTCCCTTTGATGTATCGTACGGCAAGAGGTGCATTTCAGTCGTTTGATGTATCGCTTGCAGAAGCAGCACAGACATTGGGACTTTCCAATCGTTATATTTTCTGGAGAATTCGAATTCCGGTATGCAAGCAGGGAATTCTGGCAGGTATCGTGCTGGCTTTTGCCAGAGCCTTAGGCGAATATGGTGCCACCAGTATGCTGATCGGCTATACACCGGGAAGAACAGCAACGATCTCTACCACCGTTTATCAGCTGTGGCGAACCAACGATGAAAGAGGGGCATTTCGGTGGGTGCTTGTAAATCTGGCCATCAGTACGGTCGTGCTTCTGCTTGTTAATCTGCTGGAAGGAAAGCAGAGAAAGGAGAGAAGCGTATGAGTCTGATCGTTGACGTACACAAAAATTTCGGGAATTTTCAGCTGAATGCTTCCTTCGAAAGCGGCAGTGAAGTGACCTGTCTGTTAGGTGCTTCGGGAAGCGGAAAAAGTGTTACTTTGAAATGTATAGCAGGTCTGATCCGTCCGGACAGCGGATATATCGAACTGGACGGCAGAGTGCTTTTTGACAGCAAAAACAAAATAGATCTGACTCCTCAGCAGAGAAGAGTCGGATATCTGTTTCAGAATTATGCCCTGTTTCCGCATATGACAGTACAGAAGAATCTGCGATGTGCAATACGGGAAGAAACAAATCAGACTTCTGCGGATGCGCAGATTCGTGAGATGCTGGAGCTGCTTCACCTGGAGGGAACAGAAAAAAAACTGCCCGGACAGCTGTCCGGAGGGCAGCAGCAGAGAGCTGCGCTTGCAAGGATCCTGCTGAACAAGCCGGAGTATCTGCTTCTGGATGAAGCGTTTTCAGCACTGGATTTTTATCTGAAGGACAAATTGATTCCGGAGATCACGAAAATACTCGGAACGTATCCGAAAGGCGTGCTGATGGTAACACACAGCAGAGAAGAGGCCTATCGTATGTCCAGGCGGGCAGCAGTCATGGATCATGGTCAGCTGCTTACAATGAAGCCGGTGAAGCAGCTGTTTGCCGATCCGGAGACTATACAGGCCGCTCTTCTGACCGGATGCAAAAATGTTGCTGCGGCAGAAAAAACAGGAGAACATGAAGTTTTTGTTCCGGATTGGGGGATCCATCTGACGACGGCAAAGGCGGTTCCGGAGGATATTGCGGCAATCGGTATCCGTGCACATTATTTTCATGCGGATTGTCCGCAGAATGTTTTTCCGATCCGCTACGAGGATGAACTGGAGGAACCCTTTGAGTGGAATCTGGAATTTGCATATGCCGGACAGAAGGAACAGTCGGATCCAATCAGGTGGCGGATGCCGAAAGACAGACGTCCGAGGCATTTTCCGGAAAAACTGGGAGTTGCACCGGCGAATATCATGATCCTGAAAAAATAAAAGCCGATTTTTTCAGAAGAGGTATATGGATCTGTATGTAAACATGATAGTTACACCGATGACTGCGGTGTGATAGAAAAGAAAAACGGGGGAAAGAAAGATGAAATGTATTCGAGTGGAAGATGCAGTCGGTCAGGTTCTGTGCCATGATATGACACAGATCATCAAGGGGGAGTTTAAAGGTCCGCGGTTCCGAAAAGGACATGTAGTGACCGAGGAAGATATTCCGGTCCTTCTTTCCATGGGAAAAGAGAATATCTATGTATGGGAAGTGAAGGAAGGAATCCTTCATGAAAATGATGCAGCGGAACGTCTCTGTGCTCTTTGTCTCAATGACAATATGGAGAGAAGTGAAGTAAAGGAAGGTAAGATCGAACTGACGGCCGGAATTGACGGTCTGTTTCGGATCAACAGCGAGAAGCTGATCGAGATCAATTCCATTGATGAGATCATGATCGCCACAAGAAAAGGAAATATGCCGGTACAGAAAGGCGACAAACTCTGCGGAACGCGTGTTATTCCGCTGGTTATTGATGAGCAGAAGCTGATCGAAGCTGAAAAAGCTGCCGGCGGACAGCCGATCATGGAACTGCATCCGTATAAGCTGAAAAAATGCGGTGTCATTACGACCGGCAGCGAAGTTTTTCATGGTCGGATCGAGGATACCTTTACGCCGGTCATCGAAGCAAAGCTGCAGAAATACGGTATTACGATGACAGAACATGTATATTGTGACGACGGCATGGATAATATTACGGCTGCAATTGCCGATATGCGTTCCAGGGATATTGATATGATCCTCTGTACCGGCGGAATGAGTGTGGATCCGGATGATAATACACCGGGATCTATTAAGAAAAGCGGAGCACGTATCGTTACGTACGGAGCACCGGTTCTTCCGGGTGCCATGTTCCTTTTAGGATATTATGAAGATGGAATGCCGATCATGGGCCTTCCCGGCTGTGTGATGTATGCGGCGGCAACGATCTTCGATCTGGCACTCCCGGTTATTGCAGCAGGGGTTGAGATGACAAAGAGGGATTTTGTTGTTATGGGTGAAGGCGGTCTGTGTCTGGGATGCAAACCCTGTCATTTTCCGAATTGTCCGTTCGGCAAGTAAAACGCATAGAAAAGGGGATGGCTCATGCCTTCTGGTGAGGCAGTACCTGTGTATCACTGCGGAGCATTTAGCTCAGTAGGAGATTGGACTCCCACTGAGGTGATCTTGTAATTACTCACCAATTGCAGAGATGGGAGTCTTCTCGACTGAGATAAATAGAAGACCCGCCCGGAGACTTCTCACGCACGCATAAACGGCGCTGCGGAGGAGAAGACTCCGGGCGGTCTTTTATATCATGGAAGTATGGATAAAAGGAATGGAAGTTCGAGAGGCTGTATGCTGCAGGGATTTTTTGAGTGATCGATCATATAGTATTCAGTGAGCGAGTATTCAGTAATCCGTGATCGTTTCAAGCAGATGGTCTACAGACGGATTCCGGCGGTTGGTCAGCCAGCAGATCTCAAAGTCCATAGTTTCTGCCGTTCCATCTCTGGTTACGACAGGCAGCAGCCGGAGATTCGGATTTTTCTGATACAGGCGTGTGATATATTCCGGAAGGATCGCAATTCCCATACCCGTAGATACCATGAGCAGCAGAGTTTCATGATCTTTCTCCAAGGCTACGATATTCGGAAAATATCCGCCGCGTTCATAGATCAGAATCGACTCATCCATCTCATCTTTGGAATAACCGGCTGGCTGCATGATGATAAAATCTTCATGCTCCAGATCCGGATATGTGATATAGGTCTGATCGGAAAGCGGATGACCGGGATAGACGGCAGCCATCAAAGGGAAGCTTTTCAGGTATCGATGTTCAATATCGTTGAAGAGCCGGTGATAGCCTGCAATGGAAAAAACAGCATCGATCTCTCCCTTTTCCAGTTTCTCGAACAGTCCGCGGCGGTTATCGGTAACAAAGTGCAGGGTGATCTGCGGATAAGCCAGATGAAATTTGCGCAGGGCATCCATCAGGTCATGTCCGTAGCCTTTGATAAAACCGATCGTCAGGCTGCCTTCAATACCTTCGGAGGCGGTTCTTGCCAGACGGATGGCATCACTGCTTTTTTTCAGGATCTGTCTGGCCTCTTTCAGATAGACCTGTCCGGCATTTGTCAGACTCACATGACGCTTGTCACGAATAAACAGGGGAACACCGACAGTCTCCTCAAGTGCACGGATCTGCAGTGTCATAGCTGTCTGTGATATAAAACACTTCTGTGCTGCCTTTGTGAAATTCAGAGTTTCGGCAGCTGCAACAAAATATTCAAGCTGATTCAGATTCATGGAAAGACTCCTTTGCCTGCAGGTATACAGATCATACTGTGCAGAAATACTGTATTCTCTTTTGCCAGAATTGATCTGTACACAGTATCTGTAATAAGAAAAACTTATGGTACTGGCAATATTTTATCATTTGTACATCCGGAAATCCACCTGTATACTACAGATATGTTCGAATTCCAAAAGAAATTCAAAGAATATCAGCAGTACAAAAAAGAAAAAGTTATCAAAAGGAGGATGTCGCAATGAGTGAGAGAACAATCCCTTATAAATTATATCTGGAAGAAAATGAGATTCCGAAGCAGTGGTATAACGTACGTGCGGATATGAAGATCAAGCCTGCGCCGCTTTTAAATCCCGGAACCTTGCAGCCGCTGAAAGCAGAGGAGCTTGCACCGATCTTCTGTGATGAACTGATCAAGCAGGAACTGGATGATGATACCGCTTATGTGGATATTCCGGAAGAGATTCGAGAATATTATAAGACCTTCCGTCCATCACCTGTCATGCGTGCCTACAATCTGGAGAAAGCTTTAGGTACGCCTGCAAAGATCTATTACAAATTTGAAGGCAATAACACGAGCGGCAGTCATAAGCTGAATTCGGCACTGGCACAGGCCTATTATGCAAAGAAGCAGGGCTTAAAAGGAGTAACGACAGAGACCGGAGCCGGTCAGTGGGGAACCGCTCTTTCCATGGCAAGCGCGTACTTTGGTCTGGACTGCAAAGTCTTTATGGTAAAGGTTTCCTATGAACAGAAGCCTTTCCGGCGTGAAGTAATGCGTACATACGGAGCCTCCGTAACACCGTCCCCGTCCATGGAGACAGAAGTGGGTCGGAAAATTCTGGAAGCACATCCGGGTACGACAGGAAGTCTTGGATGCGCCATCTCCGAAGCCGTGGAAGTCGCTACAAAAAATGACGGCTACCGTTATGTACTTGGCAGTGTTTTGAATCAGGTGCTTCTGCATCAGTCGATCATCGGTCTGGAGGCAAAGGCAGCCCTGGATAAATACAATATTACACCGGATATCATCATCGGCTGTGCCGGAGGCGGTTCGAACCTTGGCGGTCTGATCGCCCCGTTTATGGGTGAAAAGCTTCGCGGTGAGAAGGATTATCGCATCATTGCTGTAGAGCCGGCATCCTGTCCTAGTTTTACAAGAGGAAAATTTGCCTATGACTTCTGTGATACAGGAATGATCTGTCCGCTGGCAAAAATGTATACGCTGGGAAGCGGCTTTATTCCGTCACCGAATCATGCGGGCGGTCTGCGTTTCCATGGTATGAGTACCATTCTTTCTCAGCTGTATCATGACGGATATATGGAAGCGACCTCCGTTGAACAGACGGCAGTATTTGAGGCAGCAGAGAAATTTGCCCGTACCGAAGGTATCCTGCCGGCACCGGAAAGCTCCCATGCGATTCGTGCAGCTATGGACGAAGCATTGAAGTGCAAAGAAACCGGAGAGGAAAAGACGATCCTCTTTGGCCTGACAGGAACCGGATACTTCGATATGGTAGCGTATGAGAAATTCCATAACGGCGAGATGAATGACTACATTCCGACGGATGAAGATCTGGCAGTTGGATTTGCAGGTATTCCGAGATTTGAGGGAAATGAGTTTTAATACATTTTATGGGTAGATGTCAGCTAAAGCTGACCCGAATCCCGCGCAAGTCTCGCAGAGTTTGACTTGAACAGACAGGCAGAAGCCCATGCATCAGGAGTGTGCATGGGCTTCTGTACGTCAGGCTGCGGTCATTCGAAGAGAGCGCCTTTTTTCAGTATTCTTTTCAGCTGTTGGAGCAGCTCCGAATAATCCATGAGCAGATCATAGATCGTATCTTCACACAGTATTCCGCGTTTCAGATCAGAAGGAAGCAGTCCCTTTTGGTCGTCGTCAAAGTCCCTCATCCATTCGCCGTTTTCATAATAGGAGTTTAATTCGCAGAGTAGGGGAAGTGCTTTTTCCAGAAGTTCCATATCGTTTCGGGCAGCTGTGATCAGTGGTTCCAGTTCTTCATAAGCAGATTCCATTTTCATGATCTGAAGCATTTGTTCCTGTCTGTTCAAGTATATTGTCCTCCATGCAGATACTTAAATGTCCGTTGTTCATACAGCTTAACATGAATGATCAGGGGATAGAAGCAGAATATAGTGGGCGTGGACGAGGAAAAGGGATAAATATCAGCTGAAATCCGGCGGATCACAGGCAATCATTAACGAAATTACGTTTATTTTTTCGATAATCGCAGAATTTTATTCAACTTGAGCACTAAAATATGATACAATTCCTATGAAATGGCAATAATAATGTATTTGTATCTCTCTTTCCCTTAGGAAGAGATATACAATGCTGTTTTATAATAATGATGCATGCAAGGAGGTTACCAAAGGGCCACAAAGGAAAACAACATTACAAACACAGCTGCAGAAGCAGCAAATAAAACGACAGCAAAGAAAGCAGCTGCAAAGGCTCCGGCAAAGAGTGCCGCAGCAAAAGCAGCAGATGCTCTTACTAAATTAGAAGCAAAGGCAGCACCGGCAGCAGAGACGGC
>JAUNAK010000063.1:8970-17883 GCA_030527665.1 Eubacteriales bacterium | reverse complement strand
CAGGTGTGGTGTGGAGCAAAAGTGTGCAACTTGTTATTGCAATTTTGGAATATATTATATCAGATAATTCACTGGTTTTGTAGCATTTCTTTTCACATAATACAGTAAATTTTCAGTATAATCCGAACAGGAACCATTTATCTCGCAGCATACTTTCCGATGATTCCAAGCACGATCTGTACTGCACTGTCCATGCCTTCCGCAGTAATGTGCTCGTACGGTCCGTGGAATGCATGACCGCCGGTGCCGAGATTCGGGCATGGCAGACCCATGAAGGAAAGTCTTGCACCGTCTGTACCGCCGCGGATCGGAGATACCTCCGGAGTCAGACCAAGCTCACCCATCACTTCCTTCGCAAGATCGATCAGATGCATGCATGGTGCGATCTGTGATGCCATGTTTTCATAGCTGTCTGTGATCGTGAGCACCGCGGTTCCCTCTCCGTATTTTTCATTGATCGTCTTTTCGATCAGACGCAGTGTGTTCTTCTTTGCTGCAAAGCAGGCTGCATCGTGATCTCTTACGATGTAGGACAGCTTCGCCTGCTCCACATTTCCGGACATCTCGATCAGATGGTAGAAGCCCTCATACATCTCCGTGTGTTCCGGACGCTCCCACGCCGGCAGGTATCCATCGATCTCAAAAGCTACGATGGAAGCATTCACCATGCGGTTCTTTGCCTCACCCGGATGGATATTCACACCGTGGATCTCAAAATCTGCACTGCAGGCATTGAAGTTCTCATAGACGATCTCTGTCTCGATTCCACCGTCCAGGGTATAGGCATATTCTGCACCAAAGCCCTTCACATCAAATAGATCCGCTCCGCGGCCAACCTCCTCATCCGGCGTAAAGCCAATGCATACCTTGCCGTGCGGCTGGCTTCCGTTCATCAGCTGCTCGACCATGGTCATAATGATTGCGATACCTGCCTTATCGTCTGCACCGAGCAGTGTCGTACCATCCGTTGTGATCAGGGTTCTGCCCTTCAGACTCTTCAGATGCGGGAAGTTTTCTACAGAAAGGACACGTCCGCTCTCTCCCAGTCTCACATCACCGCCGTCATACTGTTCAATGATCTGCGGCTGAACATGCTCTCCCGAAAAATCCGGTGCGGTATCCATATGTGCAATAAATCCGAGGCTTGCCTTCTCCTCGTATCCTTTTGTCGCCGGGATCGTTCCATATACATAGCAGTGCTCATCCACTCTGGCATCTGCCACACCCAGAGCCTTCAGCTCCTCCACCAGCTGTTTTGCCAGATCAAACTGACGCTCAGTGGACGGGATCTGCTCCTGATCATCCATGCTTGTAGTATGTACCTTTACGTAATTTAATAATCTTTCATATGCTCTCATCACTGTATCACCCTCACATTTTCTGATTCTGCAACATCCGGAATCCTGTTTTCTTGATCGATCGGATTCTCACGATTCGGTTAAATTATACTTGTATGTCCGCAAAATAGCAACTACGACAAAAAGCTCACCAGCCCGGATTCTGCAAATCAGATCTCCGGACTGGTGAGCCCTGCCTCTCATTTTTCTATTGCCAGTACTTCGTACGGCCGCAGTGTGAGTTCTCTGTCAGCTGCTGCAGCGTCTTCTGCACCAGGATAATTGCCAAGCAGCACTTTTCCGCCTGCTTCCGGCAGTGTAAGACGCACTTCCTCTCCAAGCAGATTACAGAGAACGATCAGTTTCTTTTCTCCCTCTTTTTCAAAATACCGCTCGTATGCGAGCACACCGTCTGTCTCCTGATACAGGAAGCGGATATTTCCCTCGGAGATCAGCGGATACTCCTTTCTCATACGGATCAGTGTCCGATAGAAGGAATAGATCGAATCCGAATCTTTGATCTGAGCTTCGGCATTCGCCTCTTTTCTGTAAGACGTTACCTCGATCCATGGCTCTGCAGAAGCATTTTCCGGCAGAAAACCTGCATATTTCTCAGCATTCCACCGCATCGGTGTACGCCCGTTGTCTCTGGAACGCTCTCCGAGGATCTGCAGTGCCTCCTTCTCAGATTTTCCGTTCTCCAGAAGGATCCTGTAATAATTTCTGCTCTCGACATCCCGGTACTGTGCAATATCCGTGAAATAAGCGTTGGTCATGCCCAGCTCATCTCCCTGATATACATACGGAGTTCCGCGCATCAGATGGATAGCCGCTCCGAGCATCTTCGCGGATTCCTTCCAGTATTTCTGATCATCTCCCAGACGTGAGACAATACGCGGCTGATCGTGATTGTCCCAGAATACGGCATTCCAGCCGCCGCCCTGCTGCATCCCCGTCTGCCAGGTCTCAAAAAGCTCCTTCAGCTTTCCAAGATCCGGTTTCATCAGCTCCCACTTATTGCCATCCTTGTAGTCGATCTTTAAATGATGGAAGCTGAAGGCCATACTCAGCTCCTCGCACTCCGGATTGGAATAGCGGATGCAGTTTTCCAGAGAAGTGGAGGACATCTCTCCCACAGTCACCATGCCTGCGATCCCGGTATCATGCACCAGCTCATGCAGGAATTCATGTACATGACGTCCGTCCGTGTAGAACCGGCGTCCGTCACCCTCATAATCATTCTCGAATACCTCCGGCTTGGAGATCAGATTTACCACATCAAAGCGGAATCCCTTTACCCCCTTCTGTTTCCAGAATCGGATGATCTCTTTCAGCTCCTCTCTCACCTCCGGATTCTCCCAGTTTAGATCGGCCTGGGTGACATCAAACAGGTGCAGATACCATTTGCCGAGAGACGGTACATATTCCCAGGCGGGACCTCCGAACTTTGACTCCCAGTTTGTCGGGATCTGATCCGGCGTTCCGTCCTTGAAAATATAGTAGTTCTGATATTTTTCTTCTCCAGCGAGTGCCCGCTGAAACCATTCATGCTCTGTGGATGTATGGTTGAATACCATATCAAACATCAGGCCAATGCCCCGGCTGTCTGCCTCGGCGATCAGCTCTTCCACATCCTCCATGGTGCCGAATACCGGCTCAATGGCACGGTAGTCCGCCACATCATAGCCGTTATCCCTCTGCGGTGAGCGGAAGAATGGGGTGATCCAGAGGTAATCCACCCCCAGATCCTTCAGGTAATCCAGCTTCCCTGTGATTCCGCGCAGATCGCCGAACCCGTCTCCATTACTGTCACAGAAAGATCTCGGATAAATCTGATATACGGTCTTGTCTTTAAAATTTTCCATGTTCATCTTCTCCCATTCTTGCGCTTGCTTGCCATCATCTTATAATTATGTGAACCTATTTTGCCTTGCCAAGTCCTTTGGTGCTTCCATAAATATAGGTGAGTACAAACGGAACTACTACTGCCACTACTGTACACAATGCAAATTTTACCATATATGCCGGCTGAATGGAAAGGATACCCGGCAGTCCGCCGACACCGATCGATGCTGCGGTAACGCTCATTGCGGTGGAAAGGATACCTGCGATGCAGGAACCGATCATTCCGCAGACAAACGGGAACATGTACTTCAGGTTGACACCGAACATTGCCGGCTCAGTTACTCCGAGATAGCAGGAGATCATGGACGGAACATTGATTTCCTGTGCCTTCTCATCCTTTCTCTGAAGAACGATCATCGCAAGTACTGCGGAACCCTGTGCGATGTTCGAAAGTGCGATCATCGGCCAGAGCATGGTGCCTCCGAAGTCGGTTGCCAGCTGAATGTCGATCGCATTTGACATATGGTGCAGTCCGGTAATTACCAGCGGAGCATACAGGAATCCGAAGACTGCTCCAAACAGGACTCTGAAGGAACCGCTGATACCTGCATATACAACTGCGGAGATCGCAGAACCGACCTTCCAGCCGATCGGACCGAGTACAAAGTGTGCTGCCATGACTGCGCATAACAGGGAACAGAACGGAACAACGATCATGGAAACAACTGCCGGAGTGATCTTACGGAAGAAACGCTCCAGATACACCAGGGTGAAGGCTGCCAGGATCGCCGGAATGACCTGCGCCTGATAACCGATCATGTTGACCTGAGCAAAACCAAAATTCCATTTCGGAATATCTGCTGCTGCGGTGCCTGCAACAGCATAAGCATTCAGCAGCTGCGGGGAAACCAGTGTGATACCGAGGATCAGACCGAGGATCTGGGTAGTTCCCATCTTCTTCGTCACGGACCAGCAGATACCGACTGGAATACCGATGTGGAAAATAGCCTCACCGATCAGCCACAGGAAGCTGTCCACGCCTGCCCAGAACTGACTGATCGATACCAGTGTCTGATGATTTCCGAAAATCTCCATACTGTCGATAACATTTCTGAAACCGAGGATCAGACCTCCGACGATCAGCGCCGGAATGATCGGAGCAAAGATCTCTGCGATCGATGTCATGATTCTCTGAATGACATTCTGATTCTGCTTTGCCGCACTCTTTGCCTGCTCTTTTGACACGCTCTCGACTCCAGCTACTGCCGTAAAATCATTATAAAAATCAGAAACCGTATTTCCGATGATCACCTGAAACTGACCTGCCTGTGTGAAGGTTCCTTTTACGACCTTCATCGCCTGCAGTCCTTCTACATCCGCCTTTTTCTCATCGCGGAGTACAAAACGCATTCTTGTCATGCAGTGTGATACCGCTGCAATGTTTTCCTTTCCGCCGATCAGCTGAAGCATTTGCTTCGCATCTTCTGTGTACTTACCCATACCTCTCTCCTGCTTTTTCCTTTCTGACGGCACTGCCGTCAATCTCCGCGGTCTTTCAAACCGCATTTGATAGTTGCGTTTCTCTTTTACTTGTTTAAACAAGCTGTCTGATTATTTTATAGCGCACTTGTTTAAACATGTCAACAGAATTTTATAACTATTTTGAACCATGCGAAGCATTTTCGAGACAGACTCTGAATCAGTTGCGATTTTCTATAAAGATTGCGACAATCTGCATTTTGCGCTATACTTTTTTACATACTTAAGAAAAGAACAGGGGATGAGGTCATGCCGGCTGAAAAATTTGAAGGAATTTACAGAGATCTGAAGGAAAAAATAGAGAACGGAACCTACCCGCAGGGAACCATGCTCCCATCGGAGCACACGATGACCTCCATCTATCAATGTTCCAGAAACACCGTCCGCCGGGCGGTGGCTCTGCTGATCAACGATGGATATGTGCAGTCGATACACGGCAAGGGCGTGCAGATCATCTACACCCCTGTCGAACAGGCAAGCTTCACTGTTGGCGGCATTGAATCCTTCGCCGAAACCGCAAAAAGAAATAACCTGACTTATACAACAAAGGTCATTCTTTTTTCCGAAATTACGGTGGATGAACATGTTGCCAGACGCACCGGTTTCCCGGAAGGTGTCGATGTCTACTATATGCAGCGTATCCGATATATTGATGGCAAACCTCTGATTCTGGATATCAATGTCTTTCTCAAGGAGGTGGCTGTCGGTCTCACTGAGGAAATTGCCGCTGATTCTATCTATCGCTATCTTGAAGATGATCTCGGTGTCCAGATCGTGACCAGCAACCGCAAAATCACTGCGGAGCGCGCCACTCAGCTCGATTCGAGCAGTCTGAAGCTCGGAGATTATGATTTTGTCGCAGTGATCACCGGACAGACTTACAATTCTGCGGGTATTATGTTCGAATGGACCCAGTCCCGCCACCATCCGGATTATTTTGTTTTCTATGATTCCGCTTCCAGAAAAAAGGGGAGCTGACAACTTGACATCTGTAGTACAGCATGCTAAAGTAATAGACGAAAAGAAACTGAATATGTTCTTCGGGGCAGGGTGTAATTCCCTACCGGCAGTATAGTCTGCGAACCGCCTGCGCGGCCGATCCGGTGTGATTCCGGAACCGACAGTATAGTCTGGATGAGAGAAGATAACAATCAGAAAACATTTCCCGTATAAGATGTTTTCCGAAACCAGAGCTTTCATCCCAGATCCCCGTGATCTGGGATTTTTTTGCTTTGCTGACGTATCTGAATCGAGAACATACCAGTCCTTCTTCGATAAAATAAATTTCATAAGAAAGGACAACGCTATGAAAACAAACACAGTTATCAACAGCAAACAGCCAAAATCCGGAAAAAAATGGACCACACAGATGATCATTTTCACAGGTATGCTCGCAGCACTTGCAGGTGTACTGATGTCTCTGGAGTTCTCAGTTCCTCTGATGCCGCCGTTCTATAAGGTAGACTTCAGTGATGTTCCTACCGTATTCGGCACCATGTTCTTAGGACCTGCTGCCGGAGCCTGCATTGAGGTCATCAAGATTCTGATCAAGCTGATCACCGTCGGCACCAACTCCAACTATGTCGGTGAATTTTCCAACCTGGTCGGCGCAGCGATCTTTATCCTTCCGCTCTGGTTCGTTTACAAAAAGCGTGGTGCAAACACTCGCGCTATGATCGAAGCAATGATCATCAGCGTGATTCTCAGAACTGCATTCGCCTGCTTCTGCAACGCGTTCATCACTCTTCCGCTCTATGCAAAATCCACCGGCATGCCGCTGGACGCTATCATTGAGTGGGTTGCAACCGTAAACCCGGCGATCAAGGACCTCAAGAGCTTTATCATGCTTGCAACGATTCCGTTCAATATCATCAAGCTCGGACTGAACTACTTCGTAGGCGGACTTCTCTTCGTTCGTCTCAAAGAAACCAAGGTTCTGCCGCGTCTTGCATAAAAAAGCAGCCCCGGGAAATTCCCGGGGTTTTTCTTGCCAAAATGCAGGGATACCTGCAAACTGTTGACTATATTTGCATGAAAAATATCTTTTTCTTCGTGTTTTAATGCATAAAATAGTCGTTTTTCAGAAGGAATGCACAAAAATTCCATATTTCTTTTTATTTTAGTGCAGAAAATAGCTGTTTGTTGGATAAATATGCACGAAAATTTCAAAATATTGATTGAATTAGTGCAAAGAGTTTGTGTTTCACAGAAAATTTACACCAAAATGGGTGTGAACTCAGCCACTTTTGCTTTTCTTATTCTAAAAAACAGGAGATTTTACTATGATTAGAAACTACAGAGATCTGACAAGACTTGAAATGGAACAGGTAGACCGCGAACACACCATCGTGCTGATCCCGCTTGGTGCGCTTGAACAGCACGGAAGTCAGGCTCCGCTCGGCACTGACGATATCATCGCTGAGGCAATGTCCAAGGAGCTGAAAAAGCAGCTGGAAGCCGAGGATGAAGATTTCCCGATGCTGCTGTTTCCGGTGATGCCGGTCGGACTTTCCACTGAGCACCGCAATTTCTGCGGATCCATCACCTTCCGCCCGGATACCTACTATCATATGCTTTACGACATCAGTGTCAGCCTGATCCATCACGGCTTCAAAAAGCTGGCTTTTCTGATCTGTCACGGTGGAAATGCACCGATCGTTCAGGTACTCAGCAGAGAGCTGCGCAGCGAATTCGGCATCTCTCCGTTCCTGCTCTCCTCCGGTGCTTTCAGCCATCCGGATGTAAAGGCAACCGTCTCCGAGGGAAATATCTGGGACTTCCACGGCGGTGAGATGGAGACTTCCATGGTCATGGCTGTCGATGAGAGTCTCGTAAAGCTTGAGTACTCCGAGCCGGGCATTCCGAAAGCCTTCGAGCATACCAAAACCCTCCAGCCTTACGGCAGCGTATCCATCGGCTGGGTATCCGAGGACTGGAAAACTGCAGAGGGCAAGCCGATCGGAATCGGCGGAGATCCGCGCGGAGCAACAGCAGAAAAGGGCAGAATTATTCTTGAGACCAGTGCTAAAGTGCTTGTACCTGGTCTGAAAGAGATCCGCGAGTGGGAGGACTAAAAGAAATGTCATTTACAGAAGCAAGAAATTATCTGGCAGACCGCGGTTACGAAGACCGCATTCAGGAATTTGATATCTCCAGCGCTACCGTGGAGCTCGCAGCCATCGCTGTGGGCACCGCCCCGGAGCGCATCGCAAAGTCACTTACCTTCATGGTCGATGAGCATCCGGTCATGATCCTCTGTGCAGGAGATGCAAAAGTACATAATGCAAAGTATAAATCTTTCTTTCACAAAAAAGCGAAGATGCTGACACCCGACGAGGTCCACAACCTGATCGGTCATGACATCGGCGGTGTCTGCCCCTTCGGCATCAAAGACGGTGTGGATGTCTACCTCGACAATTCCCTCAAACGCTTTGATATCGTATATCCGGCCTGCGGCAGCGCCAACAGTGCCGTATCACTGAATCTCGACGAGTTGGAGCAGCTGTCCGCTTCCATTGACTGGATCGATGTCTGCAAGCTGCCGGAGTAAGTTGTGAGCTCTCCGGCTTCTTACAGCTTCTTCTCCAGGCACACCAGCTTCACGCCCGGTATCCCGTTAAAGTCACAGTCCACGATATCTGCCTCTTTATACCCCAAGCCGGCATACAGTCTTCTGGCAGCCGTATTTTTCTCCTGGGTATCCATTCTCAGAAACGGGCAGTCGTGTGCAAGTGCATACTCTTCATAGTATCGGACAAAGTTCTTTGCGTATCCCCGTCCGGTGCTCTTCGGCGATACCGTCAGCATATGAAGCACCATCACCTTTTCCGGAGACGCAGCATGCTCCCACGCTGCGTCTGCATATTCCGGCACCTGGATCTGATTGATCACACCTCCGGCAACGATCTTTCCGGCCTCATCCTCTTCTACAAAAAGATCCCCTCTCTCAAGCGCCAGCAATGCCGTCTTCCCGGTCGGATACACTCCTTTCTGCCAGCCGACAGACATTCTGCCTGCCTCCTCCTCTGCGTGGATCTCCTCATAAATTTCTGCAAGTCTTTCAATATCCTCAAAAACAGCCTTCCTGATCATGATGTCGTTTCCTTCCTGTAGGTTTTTCTGTATGTGTTTTCTGTATAATTTTATGAATGTTTTTTATACGGAAAATGTAGCTTTAAGTAAAATTTTTATA
>JAUNAK010000063.1:0-8960 GCA_030527665.1 Eubacteriales bacterium | reverse complement strand
TCTCAACTGCTAAAATAAAAGGTGCTCTCGCCCAGAATGCGTGAGCCAACTGATCTATCGGAGGTTTATATGAAAAAGAAATGTTCTATCCTGTTGAATCTTTTTATTGGCCTGGCCAGCTTTGGCGCCTGGCTGTTTATGGCCGTGCTCTCATTTGACAACGGCAGTCTCTCTTCCAATGGATTTTCCAGCCTGAAATATTTCACGGTGCTGTCCAATCTGTTCAACGGAGCCGTCTCTCTGATCTATGCCGGCTGGCTGATCTCCGGAAAGGAAATCACCTCCCGCAGACGTTCCTGGAAGCTGATCGCTGTCTCTGCTGTCGGTCTGACCTTTACGACCGTACTGTTCTTTCTCGGTCCGTTCTACGGATACCGCGCCATGCTTCTGGGATCCAATCTCTGGATGCATCTGATCCTGCCGGTCGTCTCCATCCTGAGCTATCTGCTTCTGGAGCGTGACTGCCGCATCCCGTTTCGCGCAACACTCTGTGCGGTCGTGCCGACGGTATTTTATGAAATCGGATATCTCGACAATATTGCACTGCATGGGATCGGCACCTGGCCGGACACCAATGACTTTTACGGATTTCTGCTCTGGGGCAATGCCGTCGGTGCGGTATTTGCTTCCTCCATGCTGATCGCCACCTGGCTGATCGCTGTACTGCTTCGACGCCTGGGGAGCAATCGATCCTGAAACCATCCTGAAAACTTTACTGAGCCTGCTGTCTGAATGTATTCTGACCGCAGGTTCTTTTATACATGACAATAGATTGTTCGCGGAGTGTGCATTCTATTGTTTCTGCGTATCCTCTGTCAGCTTCGCAAGTGTCATCTCCGCCCAGGAATACTGTGTCATGTATTCTCCCATAAAAGAGCGTTTTGCCATCTCATCTCCCTGAAGATAGTCATAGTAATCACAGTCAACGATCGCTGCGTCCAGACTCAAGTTGTTTCTGTTCTTCCTGATCAGTTCCGGCGCTCCTGCCTTTTTCAGATCTCTCTGCAAATCACTCAAAAAGGTATGCAGCTGACGATTGCGGGAGATATCATAGATGCCATCCTCCCAGAGGATCTCTGCCATCTCAGGCATCGTCACATTCGCTCCGCGCCGATCCGTCAGATAAGCAAGCATCTCCTTGGATTTTTTGCGGTGAAAATGTACTGGATGACGATTGACAAACACATCAAATGCGCCAAAGCAGTGCAGATAAACATCCTTTTCCGGACGAACCGGACGGACAGCCTTTCGCAGAGCGATCAGCTCCGCAGCATGATCCAGCTCCGCCTGAAGTTCGGAGAGTTCGACCGGCTTTACCAGATAACCGTTTGCCTTAATAGAAAAAGCTTTGATCGCATAATTCTCATATCCGGTCACAAAGACGATCACACAGTGCGGCAGTAATTCCCTGATCTTCTCTGCCAGTTCAATTCCATCCATCTGCGTCATCGTCATATCCAGAAAAGCAAGCTCTATCTCATTTCCTTCCTTTATCCAGTTCAGGGCTTTCTCAGGATACTGAAATGACACCAGCTCCGCGTCCTTCGTACATTTTCCGATCTTCAGCTCCATGCTTTTCAGTGCCAGAATCTCATCATCTACTACCATGATCTTCATCTTCATTCACCTCCCGATCCTCTGCCGCTGTATTTGCTTCTTCCATAGGATTCGTTGTCTCCTGCCAGTCAGGGAGGCGGATCGTGACCGTCGTTCCCTTTCCGATCTCAGATACAATCTCCATTGTTCCTTTGCACATCAGCTCCACTCTGGTTCTGCTGTTCTCCAGTCCGATATGCCCCTGTTCCGCAGACCGCACTGCATAGACATCAAATCCACAGCCGTCATCAGCGATGCGAAGAATGATATCTCCGCTCTTTTCCTCTCTCTCAGTGGTGATCCAGACCGTGCCTTTCCCGCCGTTTTTACAGATTCCGTGACGCACCGCATTCTCGACCAGCGGCTGAAGTGTCATCGGCGGGATTCTGAAATGTTTTACTTTTATGTCATAACAGTAGCTGATCTCCGGAAAACGCAGCTGCTCGATCGCAAGATAGTTTTCCAGATGTACCAGTTCCCGTTCAAAATCTACAGGATTTTTGGAGGACATCGCCTTAATATTCATCCTGAGAAACCGCGCAAATTTTCCTGTGACGATGCCTGCCTGTTCCGGATCAACGTCACAGAGATACTGAATCGTATTCAGCGCATTGCTGATAAAATGCGGCTGGATCTGACTGGTGGACAGATAGATCTGCTCTTCCATCAGCTGTCTTTCCTTTCTCGCGATCTCCTTCTCTCTCTCCATCTGAAGAAACACAAAGACGATGATTCCTGAGAATGCATTCGCCAGAGCCAGTGAATCCGTTCCCATACTGTTGAACGGAATCTGTATGAGCAGATTCGGGATCGTCAGAAACAGACAGATCAGAAACGCAGACTGCTCGTATTTCTCCAGATACCTCCAGTTCTTTTTGATGCGCACGGCACAGAACATCAGTCCGGTAAAGATCAGTGCCTGATTTACATAGAAAAACTGACCTCTCACATAGTGCGGATCAAAGGAATAGAGCACCGGACATTCGATATTCAGCACAAGCAGTATCATGGCTGCTCCGGTGATTCTGTTCAGGATATCATTGGGTCTTCTCGAAATCTTCACCTTCTGTGAAATATATTCCGTGAGAAAATCAAATATCCGCGGCACTAAAAGAAATCCGAAGGCATACGACAGAAATACAGAGATCCGCTCTCCATAGAAACCCACACTTCCGCTGTGATAACGGAATACCGTGGACAGCAGATCAAACAGCATGTTCAGCAGACTGAAAATCATAAAGATCGTAAACTTACGATAGCTCTTTTCTCTGTGCTTTCCGGCTGCCATACAGAGCATGATAACGATGCTCGTCATCAGAATACCGGCCACTTCCAGGACCTCATCCACAAGTCTCAGACTCAATACCACAGCTTCCTCCTTCCACTGCAGACGCCTTGTATCTACCTTTAAGCATAGCACATTTTCTCTGATTTCTCCATGGATGACCGGAAGGTAATACACAAAAAAGCGGCAGGCTGTTCTGCACACCTGCCGCTTTTCTTTGTTCAGTTAATTATTTCTTTTCATGGGACTTTGCCTGACGAACGACCAGTCCGCTCAGTGCAAGCAGAGCCAGGATATTCGGGATAACCATAAGTCCGTTAAAGAAGTCTGCCAGATCCCATACCAGAGCTACTTTTAAGGTAGAACCGATCACGATACAGATCACAACGATCAGAGAATATACCTTCTCAGCCTTCTCACCGAAGAGATATTTTGCATTTACCATACCGAAGAAATGCCAGCTGAGGATCGTTGAGAATGCAAAGAACAGAAGGCAGACTGCTACGAACACGAGACCGAAAGCTCCGAAGCTGTCCATAAATGCTGCCTGTGTCAGTGCTGTACCATCCTTACCGCTGGACATAGCGCCTGTGGTCAGGATAGAGAATACTGTCAGGTTCAGGATGATGAAAGTATCAATAAATACGCTGATCATAGCGCAGAGACCCTGCTCGTGAGGAGTCTTTGCCTTTGCTCTTGCATGAGCGTGCGGGGTGGAACCCATACCTGCCTCATTGGAGAACAGTCCACGTGCTACACCGTAACGGATCGCTTCTCTTACAGTGATACCTGCGCCTGCACCAAGCACTGCCTGCGGGTTGAATGCTGCAGTGAAGATCTGAGCGAATGCTGCCGGAACAGCGGTGATATGCATGAGGATCAGAACGATGCTTCCCACGATATACACACCTGCCATGATCGGAACCAGCTTCTCAACAACTGCTGCCAGACGGTCTGTACCGCCCAGGAAGATGAATGCTGCAAATGCTGCCAGCACGATACCTACTGCTACCGGCGGAACATTGATGTTAAAGTAACCGAATACCTCTGAGAATGCTGCACCGATGGAGTTGGACTGTACCATATTTCCCATGAATCCGAGTGCAAGCACGATAAATACTGCAAACAGTGCAGCCAGTACCTTACCGAAGGTTCCCTTGAATGCAGCCTTGATGTAATAAACCGGACCGCCGGTCACCTCTCCGTTTACCTCTGTTTTATAGTTCTGAGCAAGAACTGCCTCGGCATAGATCGTTGCCATTCCGAAGAATGCGCTGACCCACATCCAGAAGATCGCTCCCGGGCCGCCGCCGATCAGTGCGGTTGCTGCACCTGCCAGGTTACCTGTTCCTACCTGAGCAGCAATTGCAGTTGCAATTGACTGGAACGGTGACATTTCACCATTTGCGTTCTTACCGCCTTTTAAAGAGAAATGGCCGAAAACGATTCTGCAGCCCTCTCTGAATTTTCTGACCTGGATGAACTTCAGGCGGATGGTATAGTAGATACCGGTACCGCACAGCAGTACAAGAAGCAGAAAGCTCCAGAGAAAATTATTTCCCTTAGATACAATACTCATTAATGTGTTCATTTCGATGTTTCCCCTTTCCTGTTGAATGCCCTTTCAGACATTAAAATAAGAGCTGATCATAGAATCAGCTCTCCAAAGAGTAGACATTTGCATACAATGAGGTTTCCCCATTGTTTATTTTGTATGCCCTGTCCTTTTGCCTGAGAGATTAACCACAGTCCCGGATCCCCTGTCTGTAAGACAGATTTTCTCAGATCTGCAGCCGTACACCTTCGGCGCTCCTTTTCGGAGACTCTCCAGAGTGATAAAAATCTTCCTTACCATAGCATATATTATTTGATACTTCAACTGTTTTATGGTTAAAATCCAAAAAAAATTCACAAAATTTTCACAGAGCATTCAAAAACTGAAATATCAGGTTTCCTAACAAAAGCTGCCCCTGCCGGATCATCCTCCAGACAGAAACAGCTTTTCCTTGTTTTTATCAGGCGAAGACCTGCGGTCTGCGCATCACTCCGTTTACCATTTCCCGCAAAGCACAGTATTTGTCTGCCATCGAAACCAGCAGCGCTTCTCTGCCCTTCGGCAGTGCGGTCAGTGTGAGCGGCCACATATGGCTCTCGATGATATTTTTCTCCCGCTCATTCAGAACAAAACTCTGCTTTCTCGCATTTTCCAGGGCGATCTTCGGATGGTTGATCCCATGCTGATAGCCGCTGGTCTCCATGTCCCTGGTATTATAAAGATAATAGTCATGGAGCATGGCGCCGACTGCAAGCGACTTCCCGTCGATTCGAAGATGCAGCTTTTCCGCCAGACGGTAGCTGGTCATTGCCACATTTTTGCAGTGCTGATAGGTGGTATTGCCCTGATGCTGGGAATAGTTGCAGAGAAGCTGTACCCTCGGATCACGCTCCATCTCTGACATCATCGTCATAAATGAATCCTGCTCCTTCGGTCTTCTCCTGATATTCTGTTCTTCAACATTCATTTCCGTCTCCAATGGAACCGCCTCCTTCTTGAAAAGAACGACTGTTACAGCTTCATCGTACTATGTTCCTTCCCCGTTGACAACGAAAATTTTCTGAATATTCTGTGTTCTTGTTCATTGTATACAATTTTGTACGTGTTTTCATATATGCTTCATGTTATGATAGGAAAAATGCGTCACTGGTCAGAAGATACCATCACGCCCCGACGAAAATAATTTTCACTAACCCCTGGGCAAGCCCAGGGGATTGACCGTCAGGAATGGCGGCGATAGGCTGATGGAGGTATCAGCGATGGTGAGCAGAGACATATAGATGTATCATTCACTGCATGGGTGGGACTAGCCCTGCACACTGGTATGGGTACATCTAGTCTAAGGAAACAGTAAGACCGTGCGGCAGCAGCTTTACAGGCATTGACCTGCCGCACCCCTAAAAAGGAAGGGTTATTCCATGGAAACTGTTTATGTAATCAATAAGGATGGCACTCCCCTCATGCCGACAACAAGAATGCGACATGTGAGGTACCTACTTAACAAAGGAAAGGCACGAATCGTATCAAAGAAGCCGTATGTCATCCGGCTGAAGTATCAGTCGAAAGGCATTACTCAGCCATTATACGGCGGAACGGATGTAGGCAGAACCAATATCGGGAATGCGGTCATCCAAAAAGACGGAACGGTAGTGTATCAGGATCACGTTGAAACACGTAACAAGGAAATTCCTGATCTGATGAGGGAAAGAGCCGGACACAGAAGACAGTCCCGTGCTGGTGAAAGGAAAGGGCTGCAGCGTATGGCTGTCAAGCATAAAACAGTACAGCAGGGACGTGTTCGGGAAAGAAAGATTCCTGGGTGTGATAAGCCAATCACTCTGCACGAGATTGTCAACGATGAAGCAAGATTCGCAAATCGTATTCGCCCGGATGGATGGCTGACACCGACAGCAAAGCAGTTGGTACTGACACATACACAGTGCGTAAAGAACATCTGTAAGATTCTTCCGGTTACACATTGGGCCTACGAGTGGAACAGGTTTGCTTTCATGCGTATGGAAGATGGAACTGTTTATGGAACGGATTTCCAGAATGGCAGATTAAAAGGCTATGCATCTGTGAACGACTATATCTACGCACGACAGGAAGGGAAATGTTTCTGCTGTGATAATCCTATCGAACACTATCATCATGTAGTACCAAGAAGTAAAGGTGGGTCCAACACCGCAGACAATCAGATTGGGGTATGTGAGAAATGTCATCATAAGATTCACAGAGGAAAGATAACACTTTCAGTAGATGGAATCCGAAAGAAATACAATGCACTAAGTATTCTGAATCAGGCAGTACCGTACTTTGCGTTAGAGCTGTTTGAGATGTTTGGTACATCCAATGTATTTGCATGTGATGGATATGAGACAAAGGAATACCGGGAGTCCAACGGGCTTCGGAAGGCACATGATAATGATGCGGTGTGCATCGCAGCAATTGGCGCTGGATGTAAACAAGTATCAAACATTCAGAAACCTTACGAAGTGAAACAGTTCCGCAGACACAACCGTCAGATACTTCGCGCCAACAAAAGAAGAGTATATAAGCTCGACGGGAAAGTAGTCTGTTACAACAGGCATAAAGCAGAAGGACAAACTGTGGATTCGCTGGAGGAGTTTCGGGAGAAGTATCCGAACCAGGTAGGATCATTAACCGTAAATAAGTCCAAACACGTATACAACGATATGCAGCGTGTTATGCCGGGTGCCATATTCAAATACCGTGGTGAGTTATACATACTTACCGGAACAAAGAATAATGGAACCAGGTATTGTAACAAAGCCTTCGGTGCATCCGGAGTAGCTGCGAAACAGTGCCATATCGTAAGACAGAATACAGGGCTTGTTTACCTTCAGTAACAAGAAAGGAGAAAGGCGGCTTCCTCCCCGCAGCAAGCTACGG
Organism: Eubacteriales bacterium; assembly: GCA_030527665.1. Lineage (GTDB taxonomy): Bacteria > Bacillota > Clostridia > Lachnospirales > Lachnospiraceae > Bilifractor. Next base: position 1,611 of record JAUNAK010000063.1, on the reverse strand, counting down.
GGTTTCCGTCGCTGAAAAATTATGACAGGAGATACTTATGAGAGGAATTTACACATCAGTAAATGATATTCGAAAAATGGTTTTTGCCGAGGTAGCCAGACTTTCCTACAATTATCAGGACGGCGATCTCAGAGAAATGGAAAATATCCCTTACCGCATCATTCTGGGTGAGGAATCTACCTATAGAGACAGTGTATTTCTGGAGAGAGCCATCGTGAAGGAGCGTATGCGTCTGGCAATGGGTTTGCCGGTCCGCTCTGCAGCTGAGCATGCGCCGGTATCTCACGGTGCCGAGGAGGCGATCAAGCCGGAAAAATACTATCAGCCGCCGCTCGTCAATGTCATCAAGTTTGCCTGTCACAAATGTCCGGACAACAAGGTCGTTGTGACTGATCAGTGCCAGGGCTGTCTCGCACATCCCTGTGTGGAGGTCTGTCCGAAGGGTGCTGTCTCCATCGTCAACGGCCGTTCCTTTATCGATCAGGAAAAATGTATCAAATGCGGCCGCTGTATTCAGGCCTGTCAGTACAATGCCATTCTCCGCATGGAAAGACCGTGCTCAAAGGCCTGCGGAGTGAAGGCTATTCACTCCGATGAGTTTGACCGCGCAGAGATCGATCAGGAGAAGTGCGTCAGCTGCGGTATGTGCCTGGCCAACTGTCCGTTCGGTGCGATCGCCGACAAGGCACAGATCTTCCAGACCATTCAGGCACTCCGCTCTGAGACTCCGGTCTATGCAGCCATCGCACCTGCTTTTGCAGGACAGATGGGACCGGATATGACTCCCGGAAAGCTCCGTGCAGCCTTCCAGGCACTCGGTTTCACAGATGTCGTAGAGGTAGCGATCGGTGCTGACCTCTGTACTCTTCAGGAAGCTGAGGACTTTGTCAATGAAGTCCCGGAAAAGCTGCCGTTCATGGGCACCAGCTGCTGCCCGGCATGGTCTGTCATGGCGAAAAAGACCTTCCCGGAATACGCAGAGTGCATTTCCATGGCTCTGACCCCGATGGTGCTGACCGGACGTATGATCAAAAAAGAGCATCCGGACTGCAAGGTAGCCTTCATCGGACCGTGCGCAGCGAAAAAGCTCGAAGCAAGCCGCCGCTCTGTCCGTTCTGATATCGATTTTGTTCTGACCTTTGAGGAGGTCATGGGTATGTTTGAAGCGAAGGAAGTGGATTTCAAAGCCCTTCCGAGTGAGCACCGTCCGCACGGCGCCAGTGGTGACGGCCGCGGATTTGCCGTATCCGGAGGTGTTGCTGAGGCAGTTGCCGCAGTCATCAAAGAAAAATATCCAAACCGTGAAGTAAAGATCGAGAAGGCAGAAGGCCTTGAGAACTGCAAGAAGATGCTGCAGATGGCAAAATCCGGAAAATATCCGGGCTACCTGCTTGAGGGAATGGCCTGCCCGGGCGGCTGTGTCGGCGGTGCCGGCACCTTAGTCCCGATCAACAAGGCTGCTGCTGCAGTAAAGAAGGAGAAACAGGGCTCCACCAGCAAACACGCTTATGAGAGTAAGTTTGGTGATCTGCTGCCGGAGATCGAAGAATAAATATAAATAATCCAAAATTGCAATAACAAGTTGCACACTTTTGCTCCACACCACACCTG
>JAUNAK010000062.1 GCA_030527665.1 Eubacteriales bacterium | reverse complement strand
GGTATAAAACAGTAAAAAAGAGCAGCCATTCGAACCTTCGAATGCTGCTCCTCTATTCGCTTCACTATTCTTTTTATACATCCTCACAGGAGGATCTGTGCGATTCTCATCGAAAGATTCACACGCTGCTCCATCCGAAATCGATGCAGCCGTTTTTATTTCGTTTCGCGGTCACTGAGATATCCCGGCTCATTGTAGATCAGTGCCATAAATTCCACATCCTCATCATAATTATTCTCGAGACTGTGGAATTCTCCGACCTTGATCAGACATACATCTCCGGGACCTACCTTTGTCACCGTACGATCATTGTCAATAAAATCCGCATGTCCGCTCAGGATGTAGTACGGTTCGGTATCATGTGTATGCTGATGCCAGCCGACCGTCGCACCCGGAGGAAGAATAATTCTTGCATACAGTCTTCCGTGTCCGAGAAGCTCCTCTTTCTCCAGAACATTGCAGACCGTTGCCATTCCCTTCCCGCCTGCAAGTCCGTCAACCATTACTCTCTGATGTCTGCGTACCATTTTTACGCTCCTCCTTATCTGATTCCCGGCTCTTTTGTCAAACCTCGATCTCCAGATATTTTCCGCTGGGCTGATATTTGATCAGCTCCACTCCGGCCGCATGAAACATCATGGCCGAAGCAGTGACGGAAGGTGTACCCTCATACTTATTGCTGTCATAGATCACCGTTCGGATTCCTGCCTGAATAATTGCCTTTGCACATTCGTTGCAGGGAAACAGAGAAACATACAGTTTGGAACCTTCCAGGCTTCCTCCGCGGAAATTCAGGATCGCATTCAGCTCACTGTGTGTTACATACACATACTTTGTCTTTAATGGATCATCGTTGGTTCTTGCCCATGGAAATTCCTCATCGGAACACCCGCGGGGAAAACCATTATAGCCGATAGACAGAATCTTGTTGTCCTGACTCACGATGCAGCAGCCAACCTGTGAATTCGGGTCTTTGGAACGCATGCCCGCCAGTTTTGCCACAGCCATAAAATACTCATCCCAGGAGATGTAATCCGTTCTCTTATCCGACATCCGCTGTCCCTTTCCGCGTTATCCGCTCTATCGCTCTTTTCCTGTTCGGAAATACCACTGACGAATCTTCTTACTGCATTCGCATTTCTATAGTATTACTCCATCATATCGATTCTTCTCTGATGACGCTCTTCTCCGGAGAACGGTGTATCCAGGAAGGTATCTACGATCTTGAATGCCAGCTCCGGTCCGACAACACGGCCTCCCATGGCCAGCACATTCGCATTGTTGTGCTCTCTTGTTTTCTCTGCGCAGAAACAGTTCTCACATAAAGCGGCACGAATGCCTTTCATCTTATTGGCAGTAATGGAAATACCGATACCGGTTCCGCAGATCAGAATGCCGAGTTCACATTCTCCGTCCTGAATTGCCTTGCCCACCTTGTGTGCATACACCGGATAATCCACGGAATCTGTGCTGTAGGTACCGAAATCCTTGTACTCTATGCCTCTCTGATCCAGATGTGCCTTTACTTCCTGCATCAATGCATAACCGCCGTGATCACAGCCAAGTGCTACCATTCGTATGTCCTCCTCCAATTGTCTGTTCTATCTGTTGTCTGTTTATCCGTTTATCGACTGCAGTCTCTGCAAGCAGCGACATATGTATTCTGCCGACCGCCGATTCTGTCAGCTGTCGGATCGTTTGTTCTGCCGGCTGCTTCTTCTGCCTGCTGCCTGTTTGTCCGTTCTGCCGGCTGCTTCTTCTGTCAGCAGTCTGCTCATCTGTTCTGCCGGCTGCCGTTTTTTCTTTTCTCTTATATCCTACTCTGTATCCGCATCTATGATCTCATGTCCGGCGGCTTTGATCAGACGGTTCATAATTGCCTGTCCCATATGCGGTGTATCAAAAGACTCTGTGTAAATGCGATCCACATCTGCGGAATCAAAGTCACGAAGGATCTCGAACAGATGGCGTGCAATGGTCCGGTCATCTGCACGGCTGCCGATACAGCGTACCTCTCCTTTCGGATACTCTGCACGGCTTTCCTCTGTACAGATCACGCCGATCTTCGCTCCCTGCTCCAGTCCTTCATCCACCAGCTGCCGGATCCGTGCAAATACGTTTTCCTGCTTTCCCTGTACAATGGCAAGCTTCGCCTTCGGGGCATAATGCCGATAGCGCATACCGGGTGCCTTCGGCCGCACATGTACATTCTCCGATTCCAGACCGGGATCCATGCGCACCTCTGCAAGAACCTCCTCCAGCATCTGCTGATTCAAAAATCCGGGACGAAGAATCACCGGAGTCTCTTCCGTAAAATCGACGATCGTGGATTCCAGACCGATTTCCACCTGTCCGCCGTCCAGAATCATATCGATCTTATCTCCCAGATCCTCCTCTACATGTGAGGCCAGTGTCGGACTCGGTCTGCCGGAAGTATTGGCACTGGGAGCCGCCACATAGCCGCCTGCCTCCCGGATCATCTCACAGGCGATCCTGTTATTCGGAAAACGGACAGCAACCGTATCCAGCCCTCCGGTCGTCTCATAAGGAACGATCTCCGATTTTCGGAAGATCATTGTCAGCGGCCCGGGCCAGTAAGCATCCATCAGACGTTCTGCCGCTGCCGGAACTTCCTGCACGAGCGGAAGCAGACTCTCCCTGTCTGCGATATGAATGATCAGCGGATTATCCGACGGTCTTCCTTTTGCAGCATAGATTTTCTTTGAGGATTCCGGATTCAGTGCATCTCCGCCCAGACCGTATACAGTTTCCGTCGGAAAAGCAACGAGTCCACCTTCCCGGAGGATCTTCCCTGCTTTTTTCAATGCCTCATGATCCGGATTCTCTTCTGTCATTCTTGCAAGTATTGCATGACTCATATCAGTATTCTCCGCCATCCTCTCGATAGCTGTCATACGCATCATCCTCGTGCTCCGATGTCTCACCGGTACTCACGATTCTCTGGATCTCACGGTAGGAATTCATAAACTGTTTCTGTACACGATTGAAGATCTCAACAACATTTCCCAGTTCTTCCTGTACGGCATTGTACTGCTGTTTACCGATACGATTGCGTTCTTCGATCCGCTTGTCGATATCCGCAAGGATCTTCGTCTCCTGATTTTTTGCATTCTCACGGATCAGATCCGCTTCCTCCTGTGCCTGTTCCAGAATACGGGAACGTTCACTCTCGGTCTCCCGGCTGATCTCCTTGGCACGAACTTTTGCTTCAAAGATCAGGCTTCCGATCGTATCATAGTTATCAATATAAGTCTGGTATTTCTCTTTGATCCGCTTCTCCATATCCAGGATCTCACGGTCTCTGGCAGCAAGTGCCTCCTGCAGATCCTGCACACGTGCATTCTTGCGTCTGATCAGATCGTCCTTTTCGGCAAGTTCTTTCTTTAATGCCGCAATTTCTTTTTCCATACGGCTCTTTTCCTGATAGGCACCATCTTTGATCTTCTGCAGTTCCTGATTAACATCATCTTTGTCATAGCCGCCGAATGCAGTGGTTTTGAATAATTCGATTTCTTCCATTACGTATACTCCTTTTTTTCTTTTACCCCTGTAAATAGTATTTTTTGTTATGATTGCAGCGCAGGGCTGAACAATGAAAGTCGATTGCAGCGCAGGGCTGAACAATGAAAGCCGATTGCTCCGCTGCTTCGCAGCTCCTGCAATCGCCGACGGTATTCACATTCCGAGCTTTCACTCTCCATGTTCATACCGTCTTGCCTGCGCTATAATCATAACTCCGCCCGTGCAAGCACGGCTCCGTTATGATTGCAGCGCAGGGCTTTCATTGTACGTATCTGCTGATGATCTCCCATACGTCATCTTTTTCCAGGCCAAGCCGCCAGGATGCTACACCGGCCAGCTTGTACTGCTTGATCAGCTTCATTTTTTCTTCCAGCGATTTCTCATCCTCCAGCCACATGCTGTATGTAGAAGCACCGTCATCGGATTGTCCGGTGTACTGTCCCAGTACGGAATCCCAGGTGAGCTTTATTCCCTTCTCATTTGCCCACGCAGCAGCGCCTTCCATCCCGAATGCTTCGCTGGTCGGGGTTTCCTCTCCGTATGCGGTGGTCCATCCTCTGCAGAAAAACGGAATACCGTTGATCACCTGCTCGGCGGGTACCTGTTCCAGTGTATCCTCAATGCCCTGTTTTACAAAGGACAGGGAGGCAACAGAACCAGCTTCCGCACTTCCTGCATAATGCTCATCATATCCCATGATCACAATATAATCGATGGCTTCTGCCTGTTTGCTACGATTCAGATACTGGGTATACAGCGGAACGTAATTATCCGCGGATACCACCAGTCCTTTTGCATGAGCGGCAATGGAAAGTTCCCGCAGGAACTGCAGATAAGCACCGACCGATTCTTCCGTGATCGACTCAAAGTCTACATTGATACCATCCATGCCAACCTCTGCGGCAGCAGCCAGCAGCTGTTCGATCACTTTTGTTCTGGCCTCATAAACCGCCAGTACGGATGAGGTGGATACCGAACCCGACATATCATCCTGTATGCATCCCCACACCTGCATTCCTTTCGTATGCGCCTGTTCAACCAGGTTCGCATCGGCATAGGAAACCAGCGTTCCCTGTACATCCTCAAAAGTAAACCATGTCGGAGAAACAACATTCATGCCGCTTGCATTGGCCGTCAATGACAGGAATTCCTCATTGTTCTCCATGGAATTTACATACATCCATCCCATGTTCACCTTAAAATCAACCAGCTTTTTCGGGAATGTGAATTTGGCATCCGAAGTATGCGTGATCGTCCCTTCCGGAGCCGCTTCGATTTCTTTTTTACGGATGTATCCGACAAAACCATCCGAAGATGCCACCTGGCACCAGTCATCACCATTCTCCGTCAGAACGACTACATCACCGGCGGCAACCGTTGTCAGAATATCATTTTTCGGGCCTGCCTTAAAACGAATCTCGGTATTCTCCAGTACCTTTTCGGCTGCTACATTTTCCCATCTGGTTCGAATCATCACACGATAAGGATCCTGCAGACAGACCAGATCGATATCCGAATACTCCTTTACGCAGTCTGCTGCCAGATATAAAGTATCCCCTTCCAGAAGCAGATCACCGCTGCTGTCTCCGGGTGTCCATGTATGTGTGCCGTCCGGCATAGTAAGAAGCATCTGGGAAGATTCCTTCTGCCAGAAAAAATTCTTGTTCAGACTCTGCTCCACCAGTGAAAACGGAAGATAGATCCGCTGGTTTCGCACCGGTACAAGTTCCTCCCGGATCTTGTCATCCATGATCACCGCAGCCTCTTCTTCGGATACGATTCCAAAATAGGTGCGGGCATCCATCACCTCTTTACTTTCCGCATTTGCCTGATAAATGGCAGCAGCTGCAAGAGCAATTACTATAACACTGAGAATACAAATGATCACCGGAATCGGAGATCTTTTTCTTCTCCTTTTTTTCTTATTCGCCATAAAAACCTCCTGACTGTTACCGAACATTTTATCATGTTCATATATACATGGCAAGCACACGCAAAGAACACCGCCGGCATGCCGGCGGTGTCCTGTTTGCCGTGCATATACGCGGCGGTTATGTTTCTTTCCTGTCAGGAATCAGCTGAAAATCAGCAACAACTTCTCCTTCCTCGGACATATATATGTCCGGCATATAGACACCTTCCTCCCGAACGGATCCCAGTGTCTTTCGAAGCTTTCTGGATTTGATGTTTTTTCCTTCGAGCCGATAGTTTCCACCAATATCGTCCAGAATCGTCCACGGGTTCCTCGAGTCGGCATCTGTGTTCTGATCGTCCTGTCTGTATACTGCCTTTTGGGTCAGATATTCGATATTCACAGAAACAAATGATAATCCTTTCTATTTGTATTAGAACAGATGCAGACGTGCGGTCCCTGAATATCGCCTGCTCTTTTTGAAGATACGGGCGTAAAAAGTGCTCTGCCAGACAGTATCCGGCAGATTTTCGGCAGCAAAAAAACAGACTCCGATCAGTTCGGATTCTTTTGCCATTTTATTTATCATACTATTTTGGGGATATGCTGCGAATTGCAGCTGCAGCCGGAGAATCGGCTGCCGGAATGGATAAAATTAACAGATACCAATCGTTCTGTTTTCAGAGATTCCTGTTAATCATTTTTTGTCGAAGATACATCACGTCCTTTCTGCGGACCTGAACGATGCATCTGTTCTTATACCAATTATATACTTTTTATTATTTACCCGCAAGAATTATTTGCCCTGTACCTGAATTTCCTCTTTATTCCTTTCACAAAACCTTTTATAATAAATCCACATGCGTGAACCTTCTTCGAAATTCGCGAGTATTCTATTTATTGTTGAAGGGAAGTGATTTGATGAAAATACAACGAATTAATGATACGCAGATCCGCTGCACACTGACAGCTGCCGATCTCAGCAGCCGTAATCTGAAACTTACAGAGCTTGCCTACGGCTCCGATAAAGCAAAAGAGCTGTTCCGCGATATGATGGAACAGGCAAGAGAAGAGGTCGGCTTCGATGCCGACAATGCACCTCTGATGATCGAAGCGATTCCGGTCGCTTCCGATGGTGTTGTACTGATCATAACAAAGGTAGAGGATCCGGAAGAACTGGATACCCGCTTTGCCCGTTTCACACAGGCCTCCGAGGATACCTCCGGCCGCCGCAAAAAAGAACAGGTCGGTGCCGATGAGATCCTGGATCTTTTCCGCAAGGTCTGCGAAGCACAGGCAAGCGTTGCTGCCGAGTTCAAAGACAATGCGGACAAACAGAACTCTACACCGCAAAGCCGGTCCACCGGTGCCGAAGATGTAGGGCAGGGAATCTCCGACCGCATCGCAGGGCATAAGGCAGCCGTCTCCGTTGATCTGCTCCAGTCCTTTGTTTTTGAAGAGCTGGACGATCTGATCCATGCAGCCAAAGCAATCGCCGGCATGTACAAGGGGCGCAATATCCTGTACAAGATCCCGGACGGCAATCGTTCTGCCTACCAGCTGGTACTCCACCAGGGAAACAGCACACCGGAAACCTTTAACAAGGTCTGCAACATTTTCTCCGAATACGGCCACCGGGTTCCGTTCAGTGACGCAGGCGCTGCCTGTCTGCTGGAGCACGGTGATATAGTGATCCGTTCCGGAGCTGTACAGAAACTGGCTGAGCTGTAAAAAAAATTACAGAACACAAGAAACACCAAAAGCATAAGAACGTCCGCCGGGCGTTCTTTTTGCATGCTTGGCAAAAAAAGTTTCCTGTTAAACAAGAAAAAGGACTGCCTCATCGGCAGTCCTCTTTTTGTTCTTATTGATCCTGTGTCAGATATTCTTTGATACTGTCAACAGCATTCTGTTCATCCGTACCTTCTGCGGTGATCGTTACCGGTTCACCGTTATCCAATCCCAGTGTCATCATTCCCATGATACTTTTTGCATTTACCCTCTTTGTTCCGCTCTCAAGGTAGATCGTACTTCTATACTGACTTGCTACCTGCACGAGCATGGCAATCGGTCTGGTCTCCAGTCCGCTGGAGATCCGTATTGTTACAGTATCAGTAACCATAAAAAATTGCCTCCTTGTACTACTTATATCCCTTTTTCTTCGCGAATCTTATTCGCGATTTCCGTCAATTTTCTCAGTCGATGGTTCACGCCGGACTTGCCCAAAGGCGGTTCCAACATCATTCCCATTTCCGATAGAGTGGCTGAAGGATATTTTAACCTTATTTGTGCGATCTCGTCAAGCCTGTTTGTCAAATTGTGCAATCCCAGCTCCTGAATGATCAGCTCGATATCCTCGATCTGACGGGCTGCTGCATTCGCCGTTTTGTTGATATTGGCCGTCTCGCAGTTCACCTGACGATTGATATTTCCACGCACTTCACGGACGATTCGGGCATTTTCAAAATTAAGCATGGATACATGGGCATCCATCATGCCAAGCAGATCGGAGATCTGCGAACTCTCTTTTACATAGATCACGGAATATTTTTTCCGCTGGACGATCTTGGCGTCCACACCAAGACTGCAGATCAGCTCCAGCAGCTGTTCCGCATAGGTCTCATTCATACAGGAAACTTCAAAATGATAAGAACGATTCGGATCACTGATCGAACCGGCAGCCAGAAACGTTCCCCGCAGAAATGCTCTTCTGCAGCAGCTCTTCTGTACCGTCGGCTGATGCGTAAGCGGAATCTCTTCCGCCAGATTTCCATTGCTGTCCAAAAGCCGGACGGCCTGCAGGACCCGGACGGCATCCGTACTGTTGTCCAGCATGACCTGAAAACCGCCCAGTTTCATACCGCGGCGGTCCACTGCTTCCGTAACCACCGTTTCAATACCGAAAATTCTTTTCAGCAGCAGACAATATTTCCCGGCAACCTCTTCATGTTCCGTCCGAAACCGGATCCTGCAGCTGCCGTTGTCAAAAGCTGCGACCGTAGCGCAAAAATTCAGAAGTGCCGCAAGCTCTGCGATCTGACAATGCCTGGCACTGCCGATCTGCTGGCAGATTTCTGCCTTAACTTCACCGGAAAAAGACATCTCACACCCCCTGCTTCATGGCATCCTTGGGGATATCTCTGTGCTCGATCCGGATACCGAAGTCCTCGGACTCCTTCAGACGGGCATACAGCTCCTCTGCCAGTGTCACCGAACGATGCTTGCCGCCGGTACAGCCAACAGCAATGACCAGCTGATTTTTTCCTTCACTGATGTAATTCGGTATCAGGAAACGCACCATATCCTCCAGCTTGTCACTGAAGACCCGCGCAGCTTCATACTTCATCACGAAATTCCGAATCGGAGCATCCAGACCGCTCTGCGGCCGCAGCTCCGGATCATAGTAGGGATTCGGCAGGAAACGCACATCAAACACCAGATCGGCATCCGCCGGAATTCCATACTTGAATCCAAAGGACAGGATCGTAACCATCAGATTCTTGAAATCACCGTTCTGCACGAAAATATGCTCCAGCTCGGCTTTCAGCTCCCTGGTAAGCAGCTGGCTGGTATCCAGAATATAATCCGCCTCCTCCTTCAGGAAAGCAATGATCTCCCGCTCCCGGGTTATACCTGCCTCGATCCGCTCATTTCCTGCCAGCGGATGATTTCTTCTGGTCTCTTTGTACCGTTTAACCAGTGTCCGGTCATCCGCATCCAGATACAGCAGCCGGCAGGGAGTACCGGAAGCTTTCAGCTCCTTCAGCAGATCCTGCAGCTCGGTGATACGGCTTCCGCTTCGGATATCCACACCGACAGCGACCCGCTGAATCCGTCCTTCCTTGCTCTCTTCCGAAAGCTGTACAAATTTATCGATCAATTCAATCGGGAGATTATCAATGCAGAAATATCCCATATCTTCCAGCATTTTCAATGCGGTCGACTTACCAGCCCCCGACATTCCCGATACAAAAAGGATATCACGTGTCATTCGTGCTCCTTTCTACAATACTGTATTGCCTTTTTATTCAAAACCGAGGAAACGAATCTCTGTTTCCAGTTCAACTGCAAATTTCTCATAAACGATCTTCTGTACATCACGAATCAGCTGACACACATCCGCAGCTGTCGCGTTTTCCCGATTGATCACAAAACCGCAGTGTTTCTCGGATACAGCAGCTCCGCCTACCTGATATCCGCGAAGTCCGGCATCCTGGATCAGCTTGCCTGCAAAATATCCTTCCGGACGCTTGAATGTACTTCCTGCACTTGGATATTCCAGCGGCTGCTTGGTCACTCTTGCCTCCTTCAGTTCATCCATCCGTTCGATAATGGCTGCCTGGTCTCCCTGCTGCAGTTCGATCTCAGCCGCCAGAACGATCCATCCGCCCTTCTGTATGCGGCTTGTTCGATAGCCCAGTTCCAGTTCTTCAGCCGGAATGGTCCGCATCTGCAGGTTTTCGTCCAGAATCGTTACATTTTTCAGAACCTGCTTCATCTCTCCGCCGTAAGCCCCTGCATTCATCGTGCAGGCACCGCCCAATGTGCCGGGAATACCGGAAGCAAATTCCAGTCCGGTCAGGGCATGGTCTCTGGCACAGGCTGCCAGTCTGGAAAGCAGAACGCCTGCCTCTGCACGAATGACACTGCCCTCCATCTCCAGCTTCTGCAGTTTATGATCCAGCTGAACCACCGCACCGCGAAAACCGCTGTCGCTGACCAGAAGATTGCTGCCGTTTCCCAGAATAAAACCGGGAACGCCGGCTGCCCGCAGAACCTCCAGTACCGGAGCGACCTGTCCGATCTCTGTCGGCTGAAGAAACAGATCTGCCGGTCCGCCGATTCGAAAAGTGGTATGCTTTTTCATCGGCTCCTGCAGAAGCACCTGTTCTTTTCCGACGATTGCTTCCAGTTTTTCAAGTAATGCACGTTCTTTTGTCCAGTCTGCTGTCATCAATATGCTCCTTCATCATCCGGAATGCCATCACCGTCCAGATCTGTATAATCCGTTGTGTAATCGGTGTTGTAATCCGTCGTATCCTCTGTTGTCTCATAATTGCCGGTATCTTCGTAAACGCCGGTATCGGAAACAGTTTCACCGGAGGTCGTTTCATCCGATGCGGTATCCTCCGTACTGTTTTCCTCCTCCGTATTTTCCGCATTGCGGCTCGCTGCTTCTTCACTGCGGTTCGGCACAGTCGAATCATCGGCCGTTTTTTCTTTTAAAGTACCTCCGAGTCTGGCAATCGATGCTGCCGCCTCTTCCGATCTGCGGCTGTTCGGATACGTATCGTAGATCTTCTGATAGATCTCGATAGCCTTCTCATTATTTTTTGCATTCTCATATGCCTCAACAAGAAGGGTCAGCGTATCATAATCATCCGGTTTGACCAAAAGTGCTTTCTCATAGTACTCGGCAGCCTTCTCCCATTTCTTTTCAAAGAAAGCATTGTTGCCGCCGAACAGATACTCGTCATACGCGGAATTCAGAATTTCATCCTTGTACGTATCGTAGATCTCGGCTGCTGCCGTGGAAAGCAGGGAAATATCCACCTTCAGGATCAGATCACCGGCTTTTTCCAGTTCTCCTCGCTGGTGGCACATATAGGCCTGGATCAGGCTGTCATAGGAATCCTTTGCCTTCTCGTTTGTTTCCGCCAGGTTCTGGGCATCGGATGCGGTATTGTTCGCCGTATCCAGCTTGTCTCTTAACTGATTGATCGTTCCGGTCTGATCTGCCAGCTGCGACGTATAGTCAACGATCTTCTCATTTGCCGTTCGGCTGGTACTCCTTCTTACTGCGGGAACCACGATAAATCCCAGCAGAAGAACACCGACCAGAAAACCAAACAGCATGTTCATCATGGTCACATAATGGGGCGTATCCCGGAATGCAGCCGCGCTGCTGATCCGCGGCGCGCCGGTGTTTCCGTCGATATTCTCGTCATCTGCCGCTCTTCCGCGCTTTCTGTTATCCTTCACCCGGAATTCAAAGCTGGTGGTCGTATCGGTCCGCTCATCGATTTCCTGCAGATACCGAAGGGTAATCGGATTCGTCCGATCGATACGAATGGCTTTTTTCAGCATTCTGCGGGCATGCGAATACCGTCCCTGCTTGATCTCGATCAAAGCCAGCAGCTGATAAGCCTTGATCAGGCGGGGATTCTTATTCAGCAGACGGCGCAGACGGATCGCAGCAATATCCTCATTGCCCTCCCTGCAGCTTCGAAGCGCCTCATTGTACTGATGGATCGCATCATTCATCTGCTGCAGTCTTTTCTTTTCTCTTCGGATATCGGCAATGTACGCCGATGCCGGATTATTTGCCGGATGCATGTTCTCGCTGAGCACCCATTCACGGAGTGCTGCCACACCTTCTCCCAGCTCGTAATACACAAGTCCGAGGAGATTTCTGGCCTGAATATTCGTTTTGTCGAACTGCAGACTGAGACGCAGCCGGTCCTCCGCTCCCGAAAGGTCACGGATCTTTGCACAGTCCAGTCCCTGGTTGTAATACATCCCCGAGATCTGTCTGGCCTTTTCTTCGACAGTACTCATATTTTACCTCTCACGTTCCGGTATATAAGTATATCCGCTTTCCATCTCACGAATCAGATCTACAATATCCGTCAGATCCTGGCTGCGGATCGCTTCTTCCACATTTTCAACATCCAGACAGGGTCTGAATTTCTTTATTTCTTCATCAAAATCAAGCATCTTAAGACCTCACTTTTCCGAAGGTGTATTTCAAGTTCAAATCGAGCTCTGCGAGACTTGGCGCAGGATTCGGGTCAGCTTTCGCTGACATCTACCCATCCGAATCCCTGCGCATCCCTGCGGAGCGTTTATCTGTTATGTTCCTTTCCATCGACGCAATGGCAGATCCTGTATCCGCAGCGCCGTGCAGATCCTCTAACGGGATCCACGATGCAGGATATAATGTTTGAGTTCTCCCGCAAGATACAGCGATCCTACGCAGAACAGCATCCCGTCTTCTTTCAATTCCAGTGCCTTTTCCAACGCTTTTTCCGGGGACGGATCAGAAAACACCTGACTGCAGCCGGCTTCCCGGAACAGATCTGCCAGGATCTCCTCGGAGATCTCCCGATAGCCGCCGATTTTTGTGACCACGACCGCATCCGGATGAATTCCCTCCTGCAGTTCCCGGATCATTTCCCGATACCATTTATCCGCAACAGCGGAAAACAGCAGAACGATCTTCGAATCCCGGTGAAAATGCTGCACGGTGGAAACAAATTCCGCCACACCGTCGGCATTGTGCGCACCGTCAATGATCACATCCTCCATGACTGTTTCCATGCGACAGGGCCAGTTCATATCGGAGATTCCCTCTGCCAGAACGGCTTTGGGAATACCATGCTCTTTCTCCAGCAGACACATCGTCAGAAATGCCAGTGAGGCATTCATCATCTGATAGTCTGCCACCTGCGGGATCTGCAGCAGGATCTCACTGTCTGCGGATGCCGCTTCCGAAAAAGCAAAGGTGATGCCGGATCTTTCCGTCCGGATCTTCCGATACATTTCCGGGTTCAGCGCATGGCTCTCGCTTCCGACAGCTGCTGCCGTCTCACGGATCACAGCTGCCGCCTCCGGATCGTGTGCATCGTAGATCACCGGACAGCCCGGCTTGATAATACCTGCTTTATGTGCAGCGATCTTGGGAATCGTATCGCCCAGATATTCCACATGGTCAATGCTGATCGACGTAATGATCGAAGCCAGCGGATGACGAATCACATTGGTAACGTCGTTTTTTCCGCCCATGCCGACTTCCAGGATCACATAGTCCACCTGTTTTTCCCGGAAGATCAGAAAAGCCATCAGTGTCAGTACTTCAAAATAGGTCGGATGCACATCTCCTGCATCCATGTTTTTGCGGATTGCCTCACGCACGGTCAGAAAGGCACGGACAAAACAGTCTTCATCCGCCTCCTGTCCGTCAATCAGATAGCGTTCCGTAATTCGATATAAGTGAGGCGAGGAAAACAGTCCCACACGATAACCGCCTTTTCGAAGCATCGCATCCAGATAGGCGCAGGTACTTCCTTTTCCGTTCGTTCCCGCAACATGGATGATCTTCAGACCTTCCTCCGGATGTCCCAGTGTATCCAGCAGACGCTCGGTATGATCCAGTGTCGTCTTTCTGGTATAGCCCGGAATATCTTCTATATAATTCACAGCCTCTTCGTAGGTCATTTTCTCTCGCTCACTTTCCGATTTTCAATAATCTGCACCATGTCAGCTTTCCCCCTGCACCGTCCCCTTCAGGGCTCTGGCAGGTTCCGATCGAGCACTGCAGGATCTGGCGCGGAATTCGTTTTCGCTTTCGCTGACATCTGCCATCCGAATCCATGTGCATCCCTGTGGAGCTTTAGATTCTCTTAAATGGATCTGCTCTTCGGCTGACTTAGTGCTGTGCCAGTTTGGCGATCTGCTCCTGTACCTGCTGCATCATCTGCTTGTAGTTCTCCAGCTTATCACGCTCTTCCTGTACTTTTGCAGCCGGTGCCTTGCTGATAAAACGCTCGTTGTTCAGCATACCGGTACCGCGCGCGATCTCCTTTGTCAGACGTGCTTCTTCTTTTTTCAGACGCTCCATCTCTTTCTCTGCATCAACCAGATCTGCAAACGGAATGTACAGTACAACGCCCGGAATAACAGCAGAGAATGCATCATCGGCAATACCTTCGGTATTTGCCTGCAGACATACCTTCTCGGCATGTGCGAGGGTGGAGAATGCCTCTTCGGCATTGGCAAAGCCTGCCAGAATATCCGCATCCTCGGATACAACAAATACTGTTGCCGGTTTGCTCGGCGGAACATTGTGAGAAGTACGGATATCACGGATCTTGCGTACAGCCTCTTTGATCAGCTCGATCATCTTCTCTTCCGCTGCGAAGTTCCACTCCTCCCTGTACTCCGGCCAGGAAGCGATCATCAGAGATTCCTCCTCCGGATTCAGTGTACAGTAGATCTCCTCTGTCAGGAACGGCATGAACGGATGCAGCAGCTTCAGTGCATTGGACAGAACGGTACGAAGTACAAACAGCAGCTGTCCCTTCTGCTCCTCGGTTCCGCGGTACAGCGTCGGTTTTGCCATCTCGATATACCAGTCGCAGAACTCATCCCAGATAAAATCATACACTTTCTGAACGGCAATGCCCAGCTCATACTTATCCATGTTTTCGGTTACGTCTTTGGCAAGTGCGTTTACCTTGCTGAGGATCCATTTGCCTGCAGCCGGCAGGGCATTGACATCGATGGACTCCGGAATGGAAGCTCCCTCCATGTTCATCATGATGAAACGGGAAGCATTCCATACTTTATTTGCAAAGTTTCTGGAAGACTCTACACGCTCCCAGTAGAAACGCATATCATTGCCCGGTGCGTTTCCGGTCATCAGTGTCAGACGCAGAGCATCCGCACCGTATTTATCGATGATCTCCAGCGGATCGATACCGTTTCCGAGAGACTTACTCATCTTGCGTCCCTGGGAATCTCTTACCAGACCGTGGATCAGTACATGATGGAACGGAGATTTTCCGGTCTGTTCGATTCCGGAGAACATCATACGGATTACCCAGAAGAAAATAATGTCATATCCGGTTACCAGTACATCGGTCGGATAGAAGTAATCCAGCTCCGGTGTCTTCTCCGGCCATCCCAGTGTGGAGAACGGCCACAGTGCAGAGGAGAACCAGGTATCCAGTGTATCCTCATCCTGTACCATTCTGCCGCCGCACTTCGGACATTTTTCCGGTGCGCCGCCTCTTACAACGACCAGCTCACCGCAGTCTTCACAGTAGTATGCCGGAATTCTGTGTCCCCACCACAGCTGACGGGAGATGCACCAGTCTTTGATATTCTCCAGCCAGTGGGTATAGGTCTTGCCATAGCTTTCCGGAACGAATTTCAGATCACCGGTATGCAGTGCATCCAGAGCAGCCTCGCCCATCTCCTTCATGCGTACAAACCACTGCGGCTTAACCATCGGCTCAACGGTGGTGTGACATCTGTCATGGGTTCCTACTGCATGGGTATGCGGAACGACCTTAACCAGCAGTCCCTGTGCCTCCAGATCGGCAACCATTGCTTTTCTTGCTTCATAGCGATCCATGCCGGCATATTTTCCGGCTTTCTCATTCATCGTCGCATCATCATTCAGAACGTTGATCTCTTCCAGATCATGGCGCTTTCCAACCTCAAAGTCGTTGGGGTCGTGTGCCGGTGTGATCTTTACGCAGCCGGTTCCGAATTCCTTATCTACATAGGCATCGGCAATAACCGGGATCTGACGATCGGTCAGCGGCAGTGCCAGCATCTTGCCGATCAGATCCTGATAACGCTCATCCTCCGGATTAACCGCTACTGCGGTATCACCGAGCAGAGTCTCCGGACGGGTGGTGGCAACTTCTACAAAACGTCCTTCCTCACCAACGATCGGATATTTGATGTGCCAGAAGAAGCCATCCTGATCCACATGTTCAACCTCTGCGTCAGACAGAGAAGTCTGGCAAACCGGACACCAGTTGATGATACGGCTTCCCTTGTAGATCCATCCTTTCTCATAGAGACGGCAGAATACTTCTTCAACTGCTTTGGAGCAGCCCTCATCCATGGTGAATCGTTCTCTCTCCCAGTCTGCAGAAGAACCAAGGCTCTTCAGCTGGTTGATGATACGGCTGCCGTAATCATTTTTCCACTCCCAGCAGTACTCCAGGAATTTCTCACGGCCGATCTCGGCTTTATCAATGCCGCGATCCTTCAGCATATTGGTAACCTTAACCTCGGTAGCGATCGCTGCATGGTCGGTTCCCGGCTGCCACAGGGCCTCGTATCCCTGCATTCTCTTGTAACGGATCAGAATATCCTGCATGGTATTGTCCAGCGCATGCCCCATATGCAGCTGACCGGTTACGTTCGGCGGCGGCATAACGATCGTAAAAGGTTTCTTGTCCGGATTTACTTTTGCATGGAAATATCCGTTGTCCATCCATTTCTTGTAGAGTCTCTCCTCCAGCCCCTTCGGGTCGTAGGTTTTTGCAAGTTCTTTGCTCATTTCTGAACCTCCTGAATTGTGTGTTGGTTAAAAATACTGATATGCATACAATGTTTTACTGATAATTTTTATGATACTGCTTTCCAGATATCCGAAAGATCCTCGCGAAGCGTTTCTTTTTTATCTTAAAAAGATAAAAAAGAAACGCCCTCTGCACATATATGTGCAAAGGGCGAATAGATCGCGGTACCACCTTGCTTCATACGTAGACCCGCTTTTCCGGAATCTTCGTACCTCAGGGATCCTGTAACGGGGATCAGGCGGATATGCTTACTTTCTATCCCGTTCTAACATCCTGATAAAACCGGATGCAGGCGGACAGGTTCGGCATACCGACTCGGAAGCTACCTTCTGCAGCTGCTTTCCGAAACCCTTTTTCAGCCTGGAAGGGTTCTCTCTTGCGGTGCATTTTCTGCATACTCCTCTTCTTCATCGTCATTAACTATAAAATTATAAGTTTGTTTCTCATCATAATAAGGGGCAGAGGCTTTGTCAAGACTTCTCTCCTACGATATCACTTGCTTTTGACTCCATACCAACCAATACCTTCTTCTTTCCATCCAATTTTTACCAGCATATCATTTTCTGATTTACTAAGCGTATAGTTATGTGTTCCGGTAACTGCATTTGGATTATATTGACGATATAATGCAGATCCTTTTTTATCATCAGAATACCATCCAATATTTTCATAATTCCATCCCGCACGAACAAGATAATCTCTTTCTTGTTTGCTACACGTATAATGATGATCTCCGGCATTTGGATTATAAAGACGATAAACAGGTGTTTTCGATGTTTTTGGCGCAATCCAACCAATTCCCTCATCGTTCCACCCCACCTTGACCAGATATTTCTTCTCACTTATGTTTTGCGTATAAAAATGTTCTCCACTATTAGGATTATATAATCGATACATTGTTGATGTTTTCACCGGCTGGTTCGCTGCTGTTTTATTATAGCAAATAGATTTTTCTTTTGAATTGCTTTCGCTCATATCATTTGCAGCTTTAATCATATATGTGTAGGTCATCCCTGGCACTACCGTCTTATCAACAAAAGAATTCTCCGTGTTAATAGTGCCAATTCTTTTAAGTTTTTCCTTCCCTGTTCTTCTGTAAATTTCATAATAGTTTGCACCATCTATTTTTTTCCATGAAATGGCCACACCAACAGATGTACAGGATACTTTTATTTCCGGTACCGCTGAAATTATATTCCTGTGTTCCAGCGTTGAAACAACCGAATCAGAAGAATTTTTCGATGAAGCTTTTTTTATTACCTTCCATTTCCCCTTGGCACCTGTCATAACCTCTTGAACGAGATATGTACTCTGTGAATCAACAGCAAGTTTTTTCGTTTCTATTTCCAAAATTGCAATAACAAGTTGCACACTTTTGCTCCATACCACACCTGTGG
>JAUNAK010000012.1 GCA_030527665.1 Eubacteriales bacterium | reverse complement strand
CAAACAAGCATCTCGCTTTACAAACTGGCACCTCGTCTTACAACTCAGCTTACAAATGGAAGCCTGGAATACGTATGCATGTCAGATGGGACAAAATAAGTACAGAAAGAATAAAAAAAGGATGTAAACCAGAAGGAAAATCAAGTATTATCTAATCATCAAAGCACGGTGCAAGTAACAAACGATTACAGATACAGAAATACATGAATGAGGAGGCAATTATGGCTAAGGCACTCGGATTAGACAAAGACGGCAACCAGAAAGTAATGTCCGCCAAAGATTATGCAGGCGATGCAGTCGGACAGTTCGCCCTGAACTCACTTAACGGTATGCAGGGACAGATGTCCTACTTTTACATCAATAAAATCGGAATGGCAGAGGCAACGGCCGGCAACGTTCTGCTGATCGCAAAGATCGTTGATGCATTTACAGACCTGATCATGGGTAAGATCGTTGAGAATACAAACAGCAAACACGGTAAAGCAAGACCGTGGATGCTCTGGATGATCATCCCGACCGTTCTGGCAATCATCGGAATGTTCACCGTACCGAATGTAAGCGGCGGCGCACTGATGGCATACGGTATTCTTTCCAATATCTTTGCATCAGCTGTCTGCTACACAGCAGTTGCAGTTCCGTATTACACCATGATCGCCTTCAAGACCAGAAGTAATGAAGAGAAAGGTAAGATCGGAACCTTCCGTTCGGCTGTCGGATACGCAGTCGGTGTCAGCCTTGGTATCGGTCTGATCCCGATTACAAACGCACTCGGCGGTGATCAGAGAGCATGGATCATCTTCGCATCTGTTCTGGCTGTTATCTCCGGTATCTGCATGTTTATCGTATTCAAAACATCCAAAGAGCTTTATGTTGAGAGCAAAGAAGAGAATGCAGAAGAGGCTTCCGTAGGTATTCTCAAAGGACTTGGAATTCTTATCCGCAACAAATACTGGATCAAGATCACTGTTGTTGGTGTTGCAATGAACGTAATGTATGCACTGATCATGGCAGGCCCGCTGTTCTATGCACAGATGATTCTCGGAAACGATACATACTACAGTCTGATCAACACAGTTAACCTTGTACCGTCCATCCTTGGTTTCCTGACAGTAGGATTCATTATTAAGAAATTCGGACTTACAAAAACTTCTGCAATCGCCAGCGTAATCGGAATTGTCGGCTGTGTGATCCGCTGCATCTTCCCGGGCAGCCTGATCGTAACACTTCTTGCAGGATCTGTTGTAATGTATGCAACCATTCCGCTGATCTCCTGTCTGCCGGCTATGGTACTGAATACAGCAGAGTACAACATGTATACAAACGGTGTTCGCATCGTTGGTATGACAAACGCTTCCAACAGTTTCGTAGGTAAGATCGGCGGCGGACTTGGTTCTGCTTCCATCGGCTGGATCCTTGCAATCGCAGGTGCAGCTGCAGCAAAAGGAAGCGCAAATGCAATGACGATCGGTGTATATGCAATGAACATCTATGTACCGCTTGCAATGTTTGTCATCATGCTTATTGTTCTTGCAACATACAACTATGACAAGAAATATGAAGCGCTTATGAAATCCGGCGGAAAGAAAATCGAGCTTTCCGAGTAATCGTTGATCGTAAGTAAATAAGAACGAACGGAAAAAACCGCAATGTGCCTGCAAAGTGCATTGCGGTTTTTGTAAAACAAAAATATACTTTGTTTAGATACTCGGATTAATAAAAACTATGATAGAAGCAGTATGAAAGTTATTATGAAAGATATTATTTACGAAAGGAAATGCGTATGGAACCTGCATTAAAGAAACAGTTTGAGATTCGTGTCAAAGTAGATAAGCCTGTCGTTGTCGGCCAGGATGCGATTGCCGGTAGGCGGCAGCTGATTCCGATTACGGAGGGTACAGTCATCGCCGCACCGGGTGGATTTGATCCGGAGATGAACGGCATCGTAGTACCTGGAGGTGTTGACAGTCAGGTGATTCGGCCGGACGGACGATGCGAGCTGTCCGCCAGATACGGTGTACGACTTAATAACGGAGCCTCTTTTTATATTGAGAACAACGGTATTCGAACGGTTCCGGCAGAATGTGTGCAGGCAGTACTGAACGGAGAATTCGTAGATCCGGATCTGTACTATTTTTGTACTACGCCGACCTTTGAAGTCTATGATGAGAGGCTTAACTGGCTCAAAAACAAACTCTTCATCTGTTCGGCAACCCGACTGCCGGATGAGGTGATTCTTGGATATTATACGGTAGATTAGTTATGAGACAGGATACGATCGACAATTCGGCATTGCAGCAGACGAATTATTTCCTGCTGGAGTGTCTGGAACGGTTTGTCAATATTGAGATTACCTGCTTTGGTGAGGGGCGTTTTTTCGATGTACGGGAGCAGGTGAATTTTAATCCGTTGCGTGAGAATGAAGAATATCGCAATCATCTGATCGAGATCTGTGAGCAGCGGAAAATACCCGCGATCGTTGTGGATGCATACCATGTCGCATATACGATTCTGCGTTATCAGAATGCGGATCAGTCGCATGTCTATTTCTTCATTGGGCCGATGTCATTGCGGCCAATGGATAAAGTAATGCTGCACCGGTTTTACAGAGAACATGGACTGAAGCATGCAGATGAAAAGCCGGTTCCCGTTATGTCGCTGTCCAGAATTCTTCTGCTGACACAGATCGCAGCAGGACTGATCTATAAAAGAAAGTACACCGACCGGGAATTGCTGGACGGAAATCAGCTTGCAGGGGAACTGGCAGCTGAACAACTGCCGGACAAGATCCACTTTACGATGGAGCAGGAGGAAATGGACTCCTGTCACCATACCTATCAGGAGGAGCGAAAGCTTCTGGATTGTGTCAAAAACGGTCAGACAGAAGAGGCACTGCGTCTGAATCTGGCCATGGATGATACCCTTGGAAGCATGTCCGCGGATTATCTGGAACAAATACGAAAAACGGTCATAGTAGCCATTACGTTGAATACGCGGGCAGCAATCGAGGGCGGAATCTCTCCATATGAGGCATACCAGATCAGTGATTATTACATGCAGAAACTGGATCTGTGCGTAACAGAAGTTGAACTGACCGCCTGTAAAAATGCAGCCATTCGGACACTTGCGGAGCGTGTGAATAAGCATCTGTACGAAAAGAAAACATCCGATTACGTGGAGCGCTGCGTCAGTTATATTGAGCAGCACTATCGGGAGCATATCTACCTGGATGAACTGGCAGAGAAAAACGGTATCTCTCCGAACTATCTGTCCAAAATCTTCTCCCGGGATATGGGAATGACTTTTCAGGAATATGTTCTGAAGGTAAGAACGGATCGGGCAGCAAATCTGCTTGCATATTCGGAGGCAGGAATAGCTGAGATCGGTGATTATGTGAATTTTCCGAATCAAAGTTATTTCGGACGTGTCTTCAAGAAATATAAAGGCATGACACCAAAGGCATATCGAAGCCGGTATAAGCCGCGGGAATTCAATGAGATACAGCAGTAACTTCGGAACAAAAAGAATAGAATAAGAACAAAAATGGATGCTCTCATTTGCTATGATGCAGTTATCAGGAACGTGAACAACGCATCAGTTATGAGAGGAGAATCTCGATGAGTAATTTATTTGACACGACACATATTGTACAGCTTGGATTAATGTGTGAGGATCTGGAAAGCATCAAATGCAGCTGGGCAGGACTTCTGCAGACTGCTGTGCCTACAACGATTCCGACAGAGGGATATGTGCATACAGAGGTTGCCTATAAAGGCGAGCCGGCCCGTGATGCTGGAACCAATGTAGCTGCATTTGAGTTTGGCAGCCCTCGTGAGATTGAGATCGAGATCCAGCGGCCGATCGGAAAGGCGGCAACGGAGTGGAGACGGTATCTGAATACATATGGAGACGGACTGCATCATGTCTGCATATTTGTAAAGGATCTTCCGAAAAAAATAGAGCTTGCAGAAAAAGCCGGCATTCCTGCATGCCAGACCGGTTATTTCGGACTCAAGATGGGAAGATATGCATATCTGGATTCTTTTGATCAGTTAAAACTGACACTGGAATTACAGGAAATGTTTGAATCCGGACCGCAGGAAAAACAGGAAGAAGTTCCATTCGCAGCTGCTTTTCCCCGACTGGAGTTCGGTGAGACCAATACGATGCCGAAGCACATCGGTATCGTAGTAAGGGATCTCGATGCAGTAAGTGCAAACTATACCAGGATCTTTGATGTAAAACCGGAGATCTATGAAGAAGCAGACTGTCGTCTGGCTGTATTTGCTCTGGAAGGGGCAAAGGTCAAACTGGTAGAGCCGAAAGACGTAGATTCCATCTGGAGCCGTCATCTTGCGGAAGTCGGTGAGGGTTCACACCATATCGCATTTGAGACGGATCAGCTGGATACCAGAATCGAGCAGTTTGCAAAACGCGGTTGGAAGCTTCTGCAGAAGAACACCTGTCTGAATGGCAGAAGAACGGCTGCATTCTTTGATACAAAAGCAGATCTCGGAGTTTATCTGGAGCTGTATACCGAGTAAAGAATAAATTGCATATCACGAAGAGAATTTCCTTCTCTTATACACCGGGGCCTGCAGAACCTGGCCTGAGCGCTGAGCAGTACAAAATATTTTGACAAAACCACAGCTTTTCAGTATTTGTCTACCGATAGGAAAATAGTATACTGAAAATAAAAAACGAGGTGATACAATGGCTGATTTAAAACCGCCCAAATTTGATACGAACAAAGTGACCCGTGAGTATCTGGATTCGATTCTGATCGAGCAGAGGCTCATCGGTTCCGTACTTCCGAATCTGGAGATTGAGCTGTTCGGTGAGCGTTTTGCTTCCCCGATCATGATGCCTGCCTTTTCGCATCTTCGGAAATTCCTGCGTGACGAACGTCCGAATGGAATGGTGGAATATGCACTGGCAGCAAAGAACCTGAATCTGGTCAATTATGTGGGAATGGGACCGGATGAAGAATTCCGGGAGATCCTGGATACAGGAGCAAAGACCGTGCGCATTATTAAACCGTATGCGGACAAGGATAAGATCTTTGAGCAGATCGAGTTTGCAAAGAAAAACGGTGCAATTGCTGTCGGCATGGATATTGATCATATCTTTGGTTCGGATGGACAGTACGATCTGGTATTTGAGGATCGGATGGGACCGCAGTCCGATGAGGATCTCAGGTCCTATATCGAATTTGCGGAGATTCCCTTTGTAGTAAAAGGGGTGCTCAGTGCATTTGATGCTGTGAATTGTGCGGAAATCGGCGCTGCTGCGATCTTGGTCAGCCATCATTCGGGCAGAATGCCTTTTGCGATTCCGCCGCTGAAGATCCTGCCGGAGATCACCGGGGCGCTTGGAAAGTGCGATATGAAGATCTTTGTGGATTGCGGTATTGCAACAGGAGCAGATGCTTTCAAGGCACTTGCACTTGGTGCTGACGCAGTTGCCGTAGGCAGAGCAATGATGCCGGCGTTGATTAAGGAAGGACAGGCAGGCGTAGAAGCGTATATTACAAAGATGAATCAGGAACTTGCATATATTATGGGCTTTACAGGATCGCGTTCGGTATCCGGGATCGATCCGGGAGTATTGCATTTTTAATATGTATGACAGCAGGCCGTCGGAAATATACATCCGACGGCCGTTTTTTTATTTTTTATTTAGAATCACTTTTTTTCGAACCTATTGACAAGTGGGAAAGCAAGTGATACATTATGAATCGTAGATATTAGCACTCCACTACATCGAGTGCTAACAATACAAAGGGAAAGGAGCTGAAGGATGGAACAGGAACTTGACGAACGAAAACGAACGATTCTGACAGCGATCATCCAGACCTATCTGGAGACCGGCGAGCCGGTAGGATCCAGAACCATTTCCAAGTACACGAACCTGAATCTCAGTTCAGCGACGATCCGAAACGAGATGTCGGATCTGGAGGAGATGGGATATATCATTCAGCCCCATACGTCAGCAGGACGTATTCCTTCGGACAAAGGCTATCGTCTGTATGTCAATGAACTGATCGAGAAGAAGAATCAGGAAATTGACGATGTAAAGGATGTCATGATCCAGAAGACTGATAAGCTGGAGAAGATGCTGAAGCAGGTCGTGCAGGTGCTTGCCCGCAACACCAATTATGCGACAATGATCGCAGGCCCTTCCTATCACCAGAACCGGCTGAAATTCATTCAGCTTTCCAGAATCAATGAGAAGCAGCTGCTGGCTGTAATCGTTGCAGACGGAGATCTGATGAAAAACCAGATGATCAATCTGGATGAGCCGATCGATGATGAGAATCTGATGGGAATGAACCTGATGCTGAACACACAGCTCAGCGGCAAGACGATCGGAGAGATCGATCTGAATCTGATCACCCGATTGAAGCAGGACGCAGGCGAACACAGCAATGTGGTTGGCAGAATACTGGATGCGGTTGGTGAAGCCATTCAGCCGGATGAAGAGGATCTGCCGATATTCACCAGCGGAGCAACCAACATCTTCGATTATCCGGAGCTTGCAGATTCAAGAAATGCAAAGGAACTGCTCACGGCCTTCGAAGATAAACGGGGACTGGCAGAGATGATCCGCGGATCTTCCGACGGAATCGATGAAGAGACCGGCATTGCAGCCTACATCGGAACCGAGTCACCGCTTCGCAACATGAAGGACTGTTCGGTGGTTACCGCCAATTATGATCTGGGCAACGGCATGAAAGGTACAGTCGCTATCGTCGGACCCAGACGAATGGATTACAAACGGGTGGTTGAGAATCTGAAACAGCTGAAGTTCGAGATGAACAATCTGTTCGGCAGCGGCGAAGGAAGAGTAAAGGCACTGGAAGACAACAGCAGAACAGAGGACGATATGGATTAGGTTATGATGAATCTGTTATTCGGAAGATTCGGAACAGACCTTCTCAATAGCAGAATTCTGAAAATATAACATAGAAAGGCGGCAATGTTTTGGCAGAAGAAAACAAGAACACCGTTGAAGAAACCGAAGAAGTGATCGAGCCGACAGCGGAAGCAGAGGCAGAGGTTACTGAAGAGGCTGCAGAAACAGCAGAGGCAGAAGAAACAGCTGCAGAGGCTGTGGAAGGCGAAGTCGAGGAAAACGAGACCTTCCAGAGAAAGCCGAAGAAAAGCAAGGAAGAAGAGAAAATCGAAGAACTGACCGATCGTCTGCAGAGACAGATGGCGGAATTCGATAACTTCCGCAAACGTACCGAAAGAGAAAAGGCAGCCATGTATGACATGGGCGCATCTGCAGTGGTCGAGAAGATGCTGGCAGTTGTGGATAACTTTGAAAGAGGTCTCAAGGGTGCCGATGAAGCCGATCCGTTTGTGGACGGTATGAACAAGATCTATAAACAGATGACCACCGTACTTGGCGATCTCGGTGTAACACCGATCGAGGCAGAGGGTAAGGAATTTGATCCGAATCTCCATAACGCAGTTATGCATGAGGACAATCCGGATGTCGGTGAGAACATCGTTGTTATGGAACTGCAGAAGGGCTACATGTATAAGGAAAGCGTGGTTCGCCACAGCATGGTCAAGGTAGCCAACTGACAGATATAGATAAGCCGGCTGCCATGTGCAGAGCAGGCATACCGGCGAAGCTGATTTTGTACAAGAAGATAATTAACATACAGGAGGAACTATCATGGGAAAAATCATTGGTATTGATTTAGGTACTACAAATAGCTGTGTATCCGTAATGGAAGGTGGAAAACCGACCGTTATCGCAAATGCTGAAGGAAGCCGTACAACTCCTTCCATCGTTGCTTTCACAAAAACAGGCGAGCGTCTGGTAGGTGAGGCTGCAAAACGTCAGGCAGTTACAAACGCTGACAAGACCATCTCTTCCATTAAGAGACATATGGGATCTGACTACAAAGTACAGATCGATGAGAAGAACTACTCTCCGCAGGAGATCTCTGCTATGATCCTGCAGAAACTGAAATCCGATGCTGAGGCATATCTCGGCGAGAAAGTAACCGAAGCAGTTATCACCTGCCCGGCTTACTTCAATGACGCGCAGCGTCAGGCTACCAAGGATGCGGGAAGAATCGCAGGCCTTGATGTAAAACGTATCATCAACGAGCCGACCGCAGCTGCACTGGCTTACGGTCTGGATAACGAGAACGAGCAGAAAGTCATGGTATACGACCTTGGCGGCGGTACCTTCGACGTTTCCATCATCGAGATCGGTGACGGTATCATCGAGGTTCTGTCCACAGCCGGAAACAACAAACTCGGCGGTGATGACTTCGATCAGAAGGTTGCAGACTGGATCGTAGCTGAGTTTAAGAAGGCAGAAGGCGTAGATCTGACCGGCGACAAGATGGCTATGCAGAGAATTCGTGAAGCTGCAGAGAAAGCTAAAAAAGAGCTTTCCAGCACAACCACAACCAATATCAACCTTCCGTTCATCACTGCAAATCAGGACGGCCCGAAACATCTGGATCTGAACCTGACAAAAGCAAAATTCGATGAGCTGACTGCTGATCTTGTACAGCTGACAGCAGAGCCGGTTACCAGAGCACTGAGCGATGCAGGTCTGCTTGCATCCGACCTGTCCAAGGTCCTTCTGGTAGGTGGTTCCACACGTATCCCGGCTGTTCAGGATAAAGTAAAACAGCTGACCGGACATGAGCCGAGCAAGGCACTGAACCCGGATGAGTGTGTAGCAATCGGTGCTTCCATCCAGGGTGGTAAGCTTGCCGGTGACGAAGGCGCAGGCGACATCCTTCTTCTGGATGTAACTCCGCTGACACTGTCCATCGAGACCATGGGCGGCGTAGCTACTCCGCTGATCGAGAGAAATACAACGATCCCGACCAAGAAGAGCCAGATCTTCTCTACCGCAGCTGACAACCAGACTGCTGTAGATATCAATATCGTTCAGGGTGAGCGTAAATTTGCCCGCGATAACAAATCCCTCGGCCAGTTCCGTCTGGATGGAATTCCGCCGGCAATGCGTGGTGTTCCGCAGATCGAGGTTACTTTCGATATCGATGCAAACGGTATTGTAAACGTATCCGCAAAAGATCTGGGAACAGGCAAAGAGCAGCATATCACCATCACTTCCGGTTCCAGCATGTCTGATGACGAGATCGAGAAAGCCGTAAAAGAGGCTGCTCAGTTCGAGGCAGAGGATAAGAAGAGAAAAGAAGCTGTTGATACAAAGAACGATGCAGATGCAACTGTATTCCAGGTTGAGAAAGCTCTGAATGAGGTTGGCGACAAAGTAAGCGCAAGCGAGAAAGCAGGCGTTGAGGCTGATCTGCAGGCTCTGAAAGATCTGGTTGCACAGGCTCCGGCAGACGGAACTCTGACCGATGCACAGGTTGCTGATCTGAAGGCTGCAAAAGAGAAACTGATGACATCCTCTCAGGCTCTGTTTACAAAGATGTATGAGAGCATGCAGCAGGCACAGGGTGCAGCCGGCGCAGGTCCGCAGGCAGGCGCTCAGGCAGGTCCGCAGGGCGGCGCTGATGACGACATCCTGGATGCAGACTACAAAGAAGTTTAAGGATTTTGCAGTTTGACTGTACTTGAAAGTTGATCTAAGTATCTTCGGATTCGAAGTTCATGCTCGAAAGCCGGACACGAATCCCCGGATACAAAGAATAGCTTTAAATGAATAGAAAAATGCAGGTGGGATTTGCGAAAAAGAAAACTTTTTTGTGAATCCCACATTGTGAGTTAATACAGGGAGCAAAAAAATGGCTGATAAACGTGATTATTATGAAGTCCTGGGTGTGGACAGAGGTGCCGGCGACGATCAGATCAAGCGTGCCTATCGTAAACTGGCAAAGAAGTACCATCCGGATATGAACCCGGGAGATGCCGATGCTGAGGCAAAATTCAAAGAAGCGACAGAAGCATATTCGATCCTCAGTGACCCGGAGAAGAGAAAACAGTATGATCAGTTCGGTCATGCTGCATTCGACGGCGGTGCCGGCGGCGGTGGCGGTTTCGGCGGTTTTGACTTCGGTGGAATGGATATGGGCGATATTTTCGGCGACCTGTTCGGCGGAATGTTCGGCGGCGGTTCACGAAGAGCCAATAACGGGCCGCGTCAGGGTGCCAGCCTTCGTGCCGTTGTTCATCTGACCTTTGAAGAGGCTGTATTCGGCTGTGAGAAGGAACTGGAGCTGACATTAAAAGAGACCTGTACGACCTGCGGCGGAAACGGTGCCAAACCAGGTACCACACCGGAGACCTGTCGGAAATGTAACGGTTCCGGTCAGGTTCGTACCACACAGCAGTCTCTGTTCGGCATGATCCAGAATATCGATACCTGTCCGGACTGCCGTGGTACAGGTAAGATCATCAAAGAGAAATGTCCGGACTGCGGTGGAAACGGCTATATTTCCATGCGCAAGAAGATCGCTGTTACGGTTCCGGCCGGCATCGATGACGGACAGAGCATTCGTGTACGCGGAAAAGGCGAACCGGGTATCAACGGCGGACCGAGAGGCGATCTGCTTGTTCAGGTCGTTGTTGCGGCTCATCCGATCTTCCAGCGTGACGGCGTAAATATCTTCTCCAGTGCACCGATCAGCTTTGCACAGGCTGCACTTGGCGGCGATATCCGCATCAATACCGTTGACGGTGATGTTGTTTACACCGTGAAACCGGGAACACAGACCGATACCCGTATCCGTCTGCGCGGAAAAGGTGTGCCGTCCGTACACAACAAGAATGTCCGCGGTGACCAGTATGTAACACTGGTCGTACAGACTCCGACCAATCTGAGCAAGGAAGCAAAAGAGCTTCTGCAGCAGTTTGATGATGTCATGAACGGAAAGGAGCTGGAGAAGGGCGGAAAAAAGCGCAAGGGCTTCGGAAGAAAATAAGAAGAAAATCCAGACGGGCGATCCGGCGGCTGCTTGGCCAAAGGAAAAAACAGCCTGCAAACGGATAAGAACAGTTTGGAAAAGGGATTTGGGAATGCATGTATTCCCGGGTCCCTTTTCCTTGCTTTTTCCTGTGTTTTCGGTCATAATATAGGATTGACAAAAAGGACGTTTTTATCTCAGTCGAGATGGAGGATATATCTATGAAGTGGATCAAATACAGATTTAAAACAAGAGAAGAGGTGGAGGACATCGTGATCTCCACGATCTGTGAGTGCGGTGTGGAAGGCGCGGAGATCGAAGACAAGGTTCCGCTGACCGAGGAAGAGAAGGCACAGATGTTTGTGGATATTCTTCCGGATGCGCCGGATAATGACGGAACCGCCTACATCAACTTCTATCTGGACCCGGATCAGGATACCGAGGGTATTCTGGCACAGGTAAAGTCGGAACTGGAGGAGCTTCGCAATTTCTGTGATATCGGCGAATGCGAGATCGAGGTTTCCGAGACCGAGGATAAAGACTGGATCAATAACTGGAAACAGTATTTCAAGCAGTTCTATGTGGATGACATTCTGATCATTCCTTCCTGGGAAGAAGTGAAGGAAGAAGATAAAGACAAGATGATCCTGCATATCGATCCGGGTACGGCATTCGGAACCGGTATGCATGAGACTACACAGCTCTGCATCCGTCAGCTGCGCAAATATGTTACACCGGGCTGTGAGGTTCTGGACGTGGGAACCGGAAGCGGTATTCTTGCTATCGTTGCAGAGAAATTCGGTGCCGGTCATATTCTGGGAACCGATCTGGATCCCTGTGCGGTGCCGGCCGTTGATGACAACAAGAAGGCCAACGATGTGGCAGACGAGAAGTTCGACATGATCATCGGAAACATGATCGATGATCCGGCTGTCAGAGATCAGGCCGGCTATGAGAAATATGATATCGTAACCGCCAACATTCTGGCAGATATCCTTGTTCCGATGACACCGGCGATCGTACCGGCGCTGAAGAAGGGCGGTATCTACATTACCTCCGGTATTCTGGAGGATCATGCATGGAAGGTACTGGATGCCTGCAAGGCAGCCGGACTGGAAGTGATCGAGCAGACACAGCAGGGCGAGTGGGTTTCCATTACCGCCAGAAAATAAACGAAAAGGGACGACGGAGCTATGTTTCGATTTTTTGTTGAGCAGGAGCAGATCAATGACGGTCAGGTCGTGATCATCGGTGAGGATGTGAATCACATCCGCAATGTGCTTCGTATGAAACCGGGAGAGACCGTGCTGATCGCTGCCGGTGATGACTGGGAATATACCTGTGATATTCTGGCACTGGATGAAAATCAGGTTCTGCTGAAGATCACCGATGCACAGAAACCGGGCAAAGAACTTCCCTCCCGGATCTATCTGTTTCAGTGCCTTCCCAAGGGCGACAAGATGGAGACCGTGATCCAGAAGGCCGTGGAACTTGGCGCCTATGAGGTGATTCCCGTAGCATCCAAGCGCTGTATCATGAAGCTGGATGAAAAAAAGAAAAAAACAAAGGTCAATCGCTGGAACGGCATCGCCGAAAGTGCGGCGAAGCAGTCCAAACGCATGATCATTCCGGAAGTACATGCCGTGCTCAGCTTTAAGGAAGCACTTCGCTATGCTGCGGATATCGATGTCAAACTTCTTCCCTATGAAAATGCGGAAGGCATGGCCGGTACCCGCCGGCTTCTGGAGGGCATTGCTCCGGGACAGTCGGTGGCAGTGATGATCGGACCGGAGGGCGGCTTCGATCCGGCTGAGGTGGAAGAAGCAGCGGAAGCCGGTTTTTCTGCGATCACACTCGGAAAGCGCATTCTGCGGACAGAGACTGCGGGAATGACGGCGCTTTCGATTCTGATGTATCATCTGGAGCAGGACTGATGTAATTTGGGGTTTGAAAATTTTGTTGTGGCCTTGCGGATGCTGCACAGATACCAGCAGCAGGTGCTCTGAGGCCGCCGGTCCTTAATGAGTGCGAAGCACGAATTTAGTACTGCTGCGAATAAACTTATCGCGAATCTCAGAGAGGATTCGCGCGCGAGTTCGGCAGCTGCACAGCAGCATTCTTTTGCCGAACTCTGTGATCTGCCAGAGGCTTATCTCAGTCGGTTCACCGGCTGAGATAAGCGAGAGCGTGCCTGCCATGGTACTGTGCAGTGTCCGCAAGGAACAATGCGAGTATTTTCAAAACAGATATGGGAGATAATATGGAAGCATATTTGGATAACTCGGCGACGACGAGATGCTACGAAGAAGCAGCGGATATCGTCAGACATACCATGCTGACGGATTTCGGCAATCCGTCATCCATGCATAACAAAGGGGTAGAAGCGGAGGTCTATGTGAAGAAGTCCGCAGAGAAGATCGCTTCTATCTTAAGGGTAAAACCGAAGGAGATCTTTTTCACCTCCGGCGGTACCGAGTCCAATAACTGGGCGCTGTTCGGAACCGCACTGGCGAACCGCCGAAAAGGCAAGAGGATCGTTACGACGGAGATCGAGCATTCCGCTATTGCAGCTCCGCTGGAGATGATGGAAGGTCTGGGATACGAGATCGTGAAGGTGCCGGTGGACAGAGAAGGCATCGTTGACATGGAAGCTCTGAAGGCTGCCGTGACAGAGGATACCCTTCTGGTTTCGGTAATGATGGTCAACAACGAGATCGGTGCCGTTGAGCCGGTGGCGGAGATCGGTGCCTGGATAAAAGCGAATCGGCCGAATACCTATTTTCATGTGGATGCGATTCAGGCATTCGGAAAATTCCGGATCCTGCCGAAGCGAATGAAGATCGATATGCTTTCTGTCAGCGGACATAAGATCCACGGACCGAAAGGCGTCGGTTTTCTCTATGTGGATGAGAAAGTTCGGATTCATCCGATGGTATACGGAGGCGGTCAGCAGAACGGCATGCGTTCCGGAACCGATAACGTGCCGGGTATCGCCGGACTGGGTGTGGCAGCCGAGCGTATTTACAGGGATCTGGATGCCGGTGTTGAACATATGTACCGGTTAAAAGAGCGCCTGTACGAAGGTCTGCAGGATATTCCGAACCTGAAATTCCACGGACCGGCAGATCTCAGAAAAGGAGCACCGCAGATCCTGAACGTTTCGTTTATTGGCATTCGAAGCGAGGTTCTGCTGCATACACTGGAGGATCGGGGAATCTATGTATCTTCCGGAAGTGCATGCTCCAGCCATAAGCGTGCAGGCAGTGCGACGATGCAGGCAACGCATGCATCGGCACAGGAGGCGGAGTCCTCGGTTCGGTTCAGTTTTTCTGAATTGACAACGGAAGAAGAAATCGACTATGCAGTTCAGGTGATCCACGAAGTGGCACCGATGCTTCGTAAATATACACGGCGCTGAGAACGCCGCAAAGGAGGAGAAATGGTTCAGGCATTTTTGATCAAATATGCAGAGATCGGAATCAAGGGAAAGAATCGTTATCTGTTTGAGAACACCCTGGTTCGTCAGATCACCCGTGCCCTGCGTGAGGTAGACGGAGAGTTCCGTGTATCCAAAGAGATGGGACGTATTTATGTACATATGGACGGAGAGTACGATTATGACGGTGCTGTTGAGGCACTGCAGACCGTATTCGGTATTTCCGGCATCTGTCCGGTCGTTATCGTTGAGAACATCGAACTGGACAATGTCAAAAAAGAACTGGTTTCCTATGTGAAACAGAACTATCCGGAAGGTAAAGAATATACCTTCAAGGTATTTGCCCGCCGTCCGAACAAAAAATATCCGCTGGATTCCATGGAGCTGAATGCGACGCTGGGAGAGGCTGTTCTCTATGGCTGTCCCTGGATGAAGGTAGATGTGCATCATCCGGATGCGATCCTGACTGTTGAGGTAAGAGATCTGGTCTATATCTATTCGGTAGAGATTCCGGGACCGGGCGGAATGCCGGTGGGAAGCAACGGAAGTGCCATGCTTCTGCTGTCCGGCGGTATCGATTCTCCGGTTGCCGGCTACATGATCTCCAAGAGAGGCGTGCAGCTGGATGCGGTTTATTTCCATGCACCGCCGTACACCAGTGAGCGTGCAAAACAGAAGGTCGTTGATCTGGCCAAGATCGTTTCCCGTTATTCCGGACAGATCCGTCTGCATGTGGTTAACTTTACGGATATCCAGCTGGCGATCTATGAGAAATGTCCGCATGAGGAGCTGACCATTATCATGCGCCGCTATATGATGCGTATTGCCGAGAAGTTTGCGGAAAGAGACGGTTCTCTGGCACTGATTACCGGTGAGAGTATCGGACAGGTTGCCAGTCAGACCGCACAGAGTCTGCTCTGCACCAATGCAGTATGTACCCTTCCGGTATATCGTCCGCTGATCGGTTTTGATAAACAGGAGATTGTGGATGTATCCGTGAAGATCGGTTCCTACGATACTTCCATTCTTCCGTTCGAGGACTGCTGTACCATCTTTGTTGCAAAACATCCGGTAACACATCCGATCCTGAAGGTCATCGAGAGATCCGAGCACAAGCTGGATGATGTGATCGATGCACTGGTTCAGGAGGCTGTTGATACAGCCGAGACGATCATCGTCG
Source organism: Eubacteriales bacterium (assembly GCA_030527665.1). Taxonomy (GTDB): domain Bacteria; phylum Bacillota; class Clostridia; order Lachnospirales; family Lachnospiraceae; genus Bilifractor. The sequence goes on along the minus strand of JAUNAK010000012.1, from coordinate 34,144 downwards.
AGTAAAATCATCCCGGGCAGAAAGAACGCACCGCAGTATGCGGTGCGCTCTGCCAAAGTCGTGTATCCGGGGGGCTGTCTGCCGGCAGAGAAACACACGGCTTTCGGAATGAATACATAGAAAAAGACCGCGGTACGCAGGTACCGCGGTCTCTGAAAATAGACTTTGTTATATTCGATTGTGTTTGCTTTCGTGACAGAAAAGCAGCTCTGCTTACTGCTCGATCAGATACGGTTTCAGAACCTCCAGAACTGGAGCAAGTTCGGACTCTTCGCAGTGGATGTTCAGGTCGATCGGTTTGGACAGATCCAGGCTGAAGATGCCCATGATGGATTTGGCATCGATCACGTATCTTCCGGATACAAGATCAAAATCGAAATCATATTTAGCAATAGTATTTACAAAGTTTTTTACTTTATCGATAGAATTAAGTGAAATCTGTACTGTATGCATAATTATTTATACCTCCGAGCGAAATAAATGATTCAATGTACTATGTATTTTTGTATACAACGTCGGATAACACACTAATATTACTTTGGGACAGGAGAAAAGTCAAGGTGCTCAACGGAAAAAAAGCGGCTCTGCATAATCTGGGCTGCAAGGTAAATTCATACGAATTGGAAGCGATGCAGCAGCTTCTGGAAAAGGCCGGATGCGAGATCGTTCCCTTTGAACCGGGGGCGGATATCTACATAATCAATACCTGTACGGTAACCAATATTGCTGACCGCAAGTCCCGGCAGATGCTGCACAAAGCAAAAAAAATGAACCCGAATGCCGTGGTTGCGGCGGTAGGCTGCTATGCGCAGATCAAGGGAGAAGAGCTGGAAACGGATGAAGCAATTGACCTGGTACTGGGCAGCAACCGCAAGAATGATCTGCTGGAGGCGCTGGAGGAAGTACTGGGAACCGGTGAGAAAAAGGTGGATAAGAGCGACTGGAAAGAGGACAGGGAGTACGAAAGGCTGGAGATCGACCGTACCGAGGAGCATACCCGTGCATTCATCAAAGTGCAGGACGGATGCAACCAGTTCTGTTCCTACTGCATTATTCCTTTTGCCCGCGGCCGGGTACGAAGCCGTGAGACCGCCGATGTGCTGACCGAGATCCGGAAGCTGGCGGCATCCGGCGTAAAGGAAGTGGTTCTCACCGGTATTCATCTTTGCTCTTACGGAAGGGATAAAGAGGACGGTACCGATATGATCGGACTGATCGAAGCGGTGCATGAGGTGGAAGGAATCGAGCGGATCCGGCTCGGTTCTCTGGAACCGGGATCCATGACAGAGGATGTGATCCGCCGGATGGCAGCTCTGCCGAAGGTATGCCCGCATTTCCATCTGTCTCTGCAGAGCGGCTGTGACCGTACCTTAAAACGGATGAATCGTAAATATACGGCAGCTGTTTTTCAGCAGGTGGCAGACCTGCTTCGGAAATACTACGAGCATCCGGCACTGACTACCGATGTGATCGTCGGTTTCCCGGGAGAAACCGACGAGGATTTTGAGGAATCCCGCCGTTTTGTGGAAAACATCGTGTTTTTCGAGACACATATTTTCCCGTATTCACGCAGAGAAGGAACGAGAGCTGCCGACTTCCCGGATCAGCTGACCATGAAGGAAAAGAAGGAACGGGGACAGGTTCTGCAGGATCTGGATACGATCCGCCGAAAAGAGTTTCTTCAATATTATATAGGGCGTCCGCTGGAGGTTCTGTTCGAGGAACAGATCGAGGTAAACGGCCGCCTGTATTGGACCGGACACGGAATGGAATACCAGAAGGTACTGTTGGCAGACAGCCGTGAACTGGAGAACGAGATCCTTACGGTAACGCCGGCATCCATACTGGAAGGGGAATATCTGCTCTGCCTGTAAGAGGTATACGCTCCGTGAGGAAGGCGGACCTCCTCCGGATGTCCGCCTGACACAAACCTTTATGAAAGAAATCCGACCCGGACTTCGCAGAGCACGACGGAAACGGAATGACAGATTGCCCCCTGCCCTTGCCATATCGGGGGATGTAGTTTATAATGAATAAACTGGAAAAACCATAGGCTCGGTTTATAGATTCCATAAAATATTGCGGAAATGAATAGTTTTATATGTTTTTGCATACAGATAATAACGGCGAAAAGCCGAGGATAGGGAGTGATAACATGGGTGATTTAAGCAGTACACAGTTCTTTCAGTCGATTTCCGAGAACAAGGTACCGGTAAAAGAGATTCTCGATGTGGTTTACCATGCAACCGCAGAAAAGGGATACAATCCGGTCAACCAGATCGTCGGCTACATCATGTCCGGAGATCCGACCTACATCACCAGCTACAATGGTGCACGCAGCATGATCATGAAAGCAGAGCGTGATGAGCTGGTAGAGGAGCTTCTGAAGGAGTATATCCGCAACGAGGCATGGAAAGAGGGAGAATTCTGATGCGAATTCTCGGATTGGATTACGGATCCAGGACAGTTGGGGTGGCTGTCAGCGATCCGCTTGGTTTCACTGCACAGGGCGTGGAGATCATTCGCCGTGAGCGTGAGACAAAACTCAGGCAGACACTTGCCAGAATCGAAGAACTGGTTCGGCAGTATGAGGTCGAGAAGATCGTTCTCGGTCTGCCGCAGCATATGAATGGTGACATCGGGATTCGTGCGCAGAAATCTCTGGAGTTTGCGGAGATGCTGAAGAAGCGTACCGGTCTGGAAGTGATCATGTGGGATGAACGTCTGACAACGGTAGAAGCGTATCAGACAATGGACGAACTGAATATTCGTGATCGGAAAGCCCGAAAAGAGCTGGTGGATGAACTGGCGGCAGTTTTTATTCTGCAGGGCTATCTGGATCAGGTATATGAGGAAACACACAGAAAATAAAAGTGGAAGAACGAACAATGAAACTCGAGAAAATTGTTTTTGAAGCAGAAGACGGAACAAAACTTGAATTATATGTTGAGGAAGAGACAAGGATCGGTGGGGTGTCCTATCTTCTTGTGACGGACTCTGACTCAGATGAGGCAAATGCTTATATTCTGAAGGATCTGTCTGTTGACGGCGACTTAATGGGAAATTACGTGATGGTAGAGGACGACGTGGAATTCGATGCCGTATCACGTGTTTTTGAGCAGATGCTGGAGGATACAGACCTTCTGACAGAATAAGCGGAAGAGAGTAAAACGAGCGGATTTCCATGTGATAATGGAGGAAAAATTGAAAACGACAAAGAATAACAGCAAACTCAGGATTATTCCTCTGGGCGGCCTGGAAGAGATCGGTATGAATATTACTGCCTTTGAATATGAAGACAGTATCATCGTAGTCGATTGCGGACTGGCCTTCCCGGACGATGACATGCTGGGAATCGATCTTGTGCTGCCGGACATCAGCTATTTACAGAGAAACAGAGAAAAGGTAAAGGGCTTTGTAATCACCCATGGTCATGAGGACCATATCGGTGCCCTTCCTTATATTCTGCATGAGATCAACGTGCCGATCTATGCCACGAAACTTACCATTGGTCTGATCGAGCACAAACTGGAGGAGAAGGATCTTCTCAAAACAACAAAGCGCAGAGTGATCAAATTCGGACAGTCCATCAATCTCGGACATTTCCGTATTGAATTTATCAAGACGAATCACAGTATTCAGGATGCAGCGGCACTGGCGATTTATTCACCGGCCGGCATCGTTGTGCATACCGGTGATTTCAAAGTCGATTACACGCCGGTATTCGGAGATACCATCGATCTGCAGCGTTTTGCGGAGATCGGCAAAAAGGGAGTTCTGGCACTGATGTGCGACAGTACCAATGCAGAACGTCCCGGTTTTACCATGTCGGAAAAAACCGTCGGCAAGACCTTCGACAATATTTTTTCCGAGCACAGAGAGCAGAGACTGATCATTGCTACGTTTGCATCCAATGTGGATCGCGTACAGCAGATCATCAACACTGCCTGCAAATACGACCGTAAAGTTGTCGTAGACGGCCGAAGCATGGTCAATATCATTGCTACTGCCTCGGAACTCGGCTATCTGCATATTCCGGAGCATACGCTGATCGATATCAATGAGATGCGGAATTATCCGCCGGAGAAGGTGGTTCTGGTTACCACCGGAAGCCAGGGCGAATCCATGGCTGCGCTGTCGCGTATGGCAGCGGCCATTCACAAAAAAGTCCGGATCCAGCCGGGTGACCTGATCGTATTCAGTTCCCATCCGATTCCGGGCAATGAGAAAGCCGTATCCAATGTGATCAATGAGCTGTGTGAAAAAGGTGCGGACGTTATTTTCCAGGATGTTCACGTTTCCGGACATGCCTGCCAGGAGGAAATCAAGCTGATCTATTCTCTGGTCAGACCGAAATTTGCGATTCCGGTTCACGGAGAGTACCGTCACCTGAAGGCACAGGCAAAGGTTGCCCATGAACTGGGTATTCCGAAGGAAAGTATTTTTATCATGAAGAGCGGAGATGTTCTGGAACTGGATGATGACGGTGCTGCGATCGTGGATCATGTAGAGACCGGTGACATCATGGTTGACGGACTCGGTATCGGCGATGTAGGCAATATCGTTCTTCGGGATCGTCAGCATCTGTCCGAAGAAGGTATTCTGATCGTTGTTCTGACACTGGAGAGATCCGGTGCAAAACTGCTGGCCGGTCCGGATATCGTATCCCGCGGATTCGTATATGTGCGTGAATCGGAAGAACTGATGGAAGGTGCACGCATGGTCGTTGAGGATGCTCTGGAACTTTGTCTGGATCAGGGTATTACCGACTGGGGTAAATTGAAGAGTGCGGTTAAGGATTCTCTCGGAAGCTTTGTATGGCAGCGCACACAGCGCAGACCGATGATCCTGCCGATTATTATGGAGGCGTAAACCGGAATGTCAGACGTAACAACACAGGTGGATGAGCTGGTACGGGCAATGCAGAACTCCGAAGACTACAGAAAATACTGCAGTCTGGAGGAAGAACTGGAAAAGAATCCGGAACTGAAGCAGCTGATCAACAGCTATCGAAGACGGGTATATGAGATGAATGCCTCGGAGAGGGATCTCTATGAAGAGACTGACTATGTACTTGCCGAATATGATGAGCTGTTCGGAAATGTACTGGCCGTCGAATATCTGGATGCGGAAAGTGCAGTCTGCAGCATGGTTCGCCGGGTAATGGACGATATCAGCAAAGCCCTGCCGGTGGAGCTTCCGTATTAAGTATGAGAAGTAAGAGAGTTTAGAATAAGGAGTATTTGTGTCATGGCGAAGCAAAAAGAACAGGATTCCATAGGATATAGACTGGCGCTGGGAAGTGCCAGAGGAGTATTTCGTATCCTGATCTGGATCGTGTTGGTTTTTATTCTGATCTATTTCGGAAAAAAAGCATATGCGCTGGGATATGAGGTGTTTAATGAGAAACCGGTGGATACCGGAGAGGGACGTGCGGTAACGATCACACTGACCGATGATATGTCGGTACGTCAGATCGGAAAGCTGCTTCGTGCAAACGGTCTGCTGAATGAGAGTCCGACCGCATTTATGGTACAGGAGATGATCTCCGAGTATCATGGTGAGATCCTGCCGGGAACCTATACACTTCGTACGTCGATGACCGCTGATGAAATGTTCCCGATTCTGGCACAGTATGAAGAATAAAAGAGTTTGGATGCAGTGACGCATCGCAAATGGATGCAATTCCGTGCTCCGTGTTGAGCCTCGTTTGTTTAACTAAGGATCCGTCAGAAACGTCCAGTGGACGTTTCTGACGATTCAGGCAGGCATCGTGCGCCGGAACAGCATCCGCTCGCAATGCTGTCGTTAAAGTTAAGAAATAAATATAAGAAAAGATCTGTCCCCGCCTGCAGAGGCGGGGACAATCTGCAGATAGAAGGAGAAACAGACAGATATGATCGTTGATGAACGAATGGTAACCTATATCAATTCGCTGGATCACGGGCATACCCCGTTCCTTGAGGAACTCCAGAGAGAGGCAAAAGAGAATGGCGTGCCGATCATTCGCCGTGAGATGCAGAGCTTTCTGAAGACATTTCTGATGATGCAGCGGCCTGTCAGGATCCTGGAGGTTGGAACGGCTGTCGGTTTTTCTTCTATTTTAATGGCAGAGTATGATCCGGTGGAATGTCAGATCACGACGATCGAGAATTATGATAAGCGAATTCCTATCGCGCGTGAAAACTTCCGGAAGTCCGGGTATGACAAACAGATCACCTTGCTGGAGGGAGACGCTGCAGAGGTGCTGAAAACACTGACGGAGCCCTTTGATTTTCTCTTTATGGATGCGGCAAAGGGACAGTATATCCACTTCCTTCCGGAAATTCTGCGCCTGATGCATCCGGGCAGTGTGCTGATCTCGGATAATGTGCTGCAGGACGGCAATATCATTGAATCGCATTATATTGTTGAGCGGCGGGATCGCACGATCTATAAACGAATGAGAGACTATCTCAGAATATTGAAAGACGATGAGCGGCTGGAAACATCGATTTTGCCGCTGGGAGACGGAATATCCATTTCCGTCATGAAGGATACTGCAGACAGCCGGCAGGACGGAATGCAGTAAGTAAAAAATAAGCGGTTAAACGGAGGATAAGATGCAAAACAGAAAAAAACCGGAATTATTGATACCGGCAAGCTGCCTGGAGGTACTGAAGGTTGCCGTTGCATTCGGTGCAGATGCCGTATATATCGGCGGTGAGGTTTTCGGACTTCGCGCCAAAGCAAAAAATTTCAGTAAAGAGGATATGGCAGAGGGAATCCGCTATGCCCATGAACACGGGGTAAAGGTACATGTGACCGTAAATATTCTGGCTCACAATGCCGATCTGGAAGGCGTGCGGGAATACCTTCGTGAGCTGAAGGAACTGGGACCGGATGCCCTGATCATTGCCGATCCGGCAATTTTCCAGATGGCCGGTGAGGAATGTCCGGATATTGAACGTCATGTCAGCACACAGGCAAACAACACCAACTATGGAACATTCCGTTTCTGGCATCAGCTGGGGGCAGACCGTGTGGTTACGGCCAGAGAGCTTTCTCTGAAAGAAATTCGCGAGATCAGGGAAAAGGTTCCGGAGGATCTGGAGATCGAGAGCTTTGTACACGGTGCCATGTGCATCTCCTATTCCGGCAGATGTCTGCTGTCCAATTACTTTACCGGAAGAGATGCCAATCAGGGTGCCTGCACCCATCCGTGCCGCTGGAAATATGCAGTCGTGGAGGAGAGCCGTCCGGGAGAATATCTGCCGGTCTATGAAAATGAGCGCGGAACCTACATCTTCAACTCCAAGGATCTGTGCATGATCGAGCATATTCCGGATCTGGTAGAGGCCGGTATCGACAGCTACAAGATCGAAGGAAGAATGAAAACAGCTTTGTATGTGGCAACCGTTGCCAGAACCTACCGAAAAGCCATCGATGACTATTTCGAGGATCCGGCACTGTATGAGAAAAATATGGACTGGTACCGGGAGCAGATCTCGGATTGTACCTTCCGGAAATTCACTACCGGATTTTTCTACGGCAAACCGTCGGAGGAGGATCAGATCTACGACAGCAATACCTACATCACCAACTATACCTATCTGGGTCTGAGTGAGGGAATGGATGCACGCGGCTGCACACGGATCACCCAGCGAAACAAATTCTGCGTTGGGGATCAGATCGAGATCATGAAGCCGGACGGCAGAAATGAGCAGGTAACCGTCAAGGCTATTTACGATGCAGAGGGCAATTCCATGGAGTCCTGCCCGCATCCGCAGCAGGAGCTGTATATCGATCTTGGCACAGAAACGGATCTGTATGATATTCTGCGCGTGAAAAAATAAAAATGTATTGAATATCGAGCGGAAAGAATATATACTATAAGTATATATTCTTTCCGCTTTTTATCTCAGGCGAGAAGAGTTCCACTTCTGCAGGTGGTGAGTAATTACAATATCCTCTCAGTGGGAGTCCAATCTCCGACTGAGATAAACGCTCCGCGGGAATCCCGCGCCAAGTCTCGCAGAGTTCGACTTGAACTGTATCCAGCATTTCTTTAGATGCAAATCAATTATTTTATCCATGAGTAACAGACAATTGAATAAGTGCGGTATGATAGTCCGTATGCGTGAAATAGCGTTGACTTGTCCGCTGAAATCCGCCGAAAGTAACGTTATGCCGCAAGTGAATGCAATTGTGTAGAGTGGTCAAATCTGCTATACTTTAGTCACCAATATAGAGGAGGTGGCTATAATGGAGGGATGTATGACCGGCAAAGAGGTCGTAAATCTGATTGAAAAATTAAGAGAAAAGGGATTAACAGATTCTGAGATCGTAGATATTATTATCTATATCGAAACACACACACCGGAAACAAAATAAAAAACAACCGGTAAAAACGACATATAAAAATATCACGGTAACGCAGCATATAGCAGCATCGTATAATAGCGGCGTATTACAGCAGCGAATAACAACCGCATATGAAAGCAGCAAATAAACACACGGCAGATAGGAACACTTTACGAAATTGTTGGCAACAGACAATTAGAAAGTATTCGTATCTGCTGTTTTTTTGATTTGAAAAGACTCCCGCTTCAGCAAGGGGTAAGTGACAACTCGGCATGAATGCAGGCGAAAAGATTCCTGCTTCAGCAGCCGGTGGGGAATAACCTGTACAACCGGAATGGAAGAAGACAGCAGATACGGCAGAAACAGGAGGACATACGATGTATTGCTGTGTTTTTGCAACAGCACTTCGCGGTGTGGAAGCAGTGCCGGTTCAGGTGGAGACTGATGTGCGGGACGGGCTTCCGGGCTTTGTGATGGTGGGTTATGTGTCTGCACAGGCGAGGGAGGCACAGGATCGTGTGCGGACGGCACTGCGGAATCTGGGGATCGCGATTCCGCCGAAGCATATCACGGTGAATATGGCACCGGGAGATATTCGGAAGGACGGAACACGGTATGATCTTCCGATTGCGGCAACGATCCTGCAGGCAATCGGAAAGATTCCGGAGAAGGCACTGGAAAGTACGATAATCGTGGGAGAACTGCATCTGGAAGGCAGTGTGGGCGGTGTGAACGGTGTGCTTCCGACTGTGATCGCTGCGCGGGAAGCGGGACTGAAGCGCTGTGTGGTTCCTGCGGTCAATTATGCGGAAGCGGCTGCCGTACGGGGAATCGAGATCACAGCTGTCCGGTCACTGGAGGAACTGATCGGCTGGTGTAAAGGAAAGCCGCTTTCTGTGCCGGAGATCCGGGATGACAGAGCAGAGAAATATACCGTCGATTTTAAAGATATCCGGGGACAGAAGGCAGTGAAGCGTGCGGCAGTGATCGCGGCATCCGGCTTTCATAATCTGCTGCTGTCCGGTTCTCCGGGGACGGGAAAATCGATGACGGCGGAACGGATCCCGACGATCATGCCGGATCTGACAGAGGAAGAACAGCTGGAGATCACGAAGATCTACAGTGTTATGGGCATGCTGCCGGACGGCATATCCCTGCTGCAGACCAGACCCTATCGGAGTCCGCATCATACGATCACTGCTTCAGCGCTTTGCGGAGGGGGCATGTATCCGAGACCGGGGGAGGTGACGCTGGCGCACAGGGGTGTCCTGTTTCTGGATGAGTTTCCGGAAATGCGACCGGGAACGGTGGAAATGCTCCGGCAGCCTATGGAGGACCGCTGCATTACGATCTCCCGCAGCGGAGGTGCAATGGTGTTTCCGGCTTCTTTTCTTCTGGTCGCCGCACAGAATCCCTGTCCCTGCGGATATTTTGGCTATGACCGGTCCAAATGCAGCTGCACGCCGCGGCAGATCCTGGATTACTCGGCAAGGATCAGCCAGGCATTGCTTGACCGATTTGACATTCGCTGTGATGTACCGCCTGCAAGCTATGAGGAGCTGGCGGATCTTCAGACCGGAGAGGAGTGGTCCTCGGCGGAAATGCGGGCACAGGTACTGCTGGCAAATGAAAGGCAGAAGGACCGCTATCGAAATATGACGATCCTGTTCAACAGTGAACTGAAGGCTGCGGATATACGCCGCTGCTGCGAGATGACGGAAGAGGCGGAGCGGACGATCCGGGCTGCATACCAGGCATTTGGCCTGAGTGCGAGAGGATATCACCACGTAATCAAGGTAGCACGGACGATTGCAGATCTGGAGGATGCAGACCGGATAGCAGAATCCCATGTTTCTGAGGCGCTCCTATGCAGGTGTACGGATGTCAGAGACAGGAAGGAGGGGATGATATGAATGAGCGGGTACGACAGGAAGCAAGTCCCGAACTGCTTGGCAGGATACGGATGGTGGCCAGAACGGATGCGGATTTCCCGGTTGGTCTGACGGAGCACAGCCGTATGCCGGACCGGATCTATGTACTTGGTGAACTGCCGGATCCGAATCGGCGATCCGTGGCAATCGTCGGCGCACGGGGATGCAGCATATACGGGAAGGAAGAGGCGATACGCTTCGGAAGAGCCATGGCGGAGGCCGGCGTACAGGTACTCAGCGGCATGGCTTTCGGGATCGATGCCTGGGCGGCACAGGGGGCTCTGGAAGCCGGGGGCAGGACCTTTGCAGTGCTGGGAACCGGAGTGGATGTCTGCTATCCAAAGGAAAACTATCCGCTGTACAGGCGGATCATTCGGGAAGGCGGCGGTGTCCTGTCGGAGTTTCCGCCGGGATCGGAGCCGGCGGCCTGGCATTTTCCCATTCGAAACCGGATCATCAGTGCGATGGCGGACCTGGTGCTGGTGGTGGAGGCAAGGGTCAAAAGCGGTTCTCTGATCACCGCCGGTTATGCGCTGGAGCAGGGGAAAAGCATCTATGCGGTTCCGGGCAGAACGGGAGATGCCTTGAGTGAAGGCTGCAACCGCCTGATCGCCGAGGGTGCGGGAATTGCCTATGCCCCGGGTGTGCTTCTGGATGAACTGGGACTGGGTGACCCGAAGAGACCGGGCCAGCCGGTAAGCAGACCGAAATTAAAGGAAGAAGAGGCTGCTGCCGTTCTCAGAGAAGTGCAGAGTGATAGAAATCGGATTCCGAAGAAAAAGGGGCTTCCGAAGAAGTGGGAGCATGCCGATGATTACCAGAAGATATGGAAGGCAATGGAGCCGGACGGCGGTAATATCCATACACTGCTGGATCGTTCCGGTCTGTCGCTGGGAGCACTGACAGGCGTGCTTACACAGCTCTGCATCTCCGGATAAGCAGAAGAGGTACTGCCCGGATATTTCAGGAAAAAGAGGTGATCGTACAGCTGGATACAGATACTGCAAGATGCGAATCGTACAGCGGGATATTCGCAGGGGAGCCGGTGGAAAATGCGGATCGTACAGGAGTATATACGCAGGATCCGGTGGAAAATGCAGATCATACAGGGGGAATATATGCAGAAGCCTGTTGCAAATTGCAGAGCGTACAAAAGAGAGTATATGCAGGCACCCCGGGCTGAGATAAAGCGGCAGTGAGCATCTGGGACTGTGTATAAAACCCGCCATAGTAGAAACAGGATTTTTCAGAAATATAAGAAAACAAAACTTCGGTCTTGTCAGATAAAAAATAATGCGTTATAGTTGCTCTTGCATGAAAGGAGAACGATCCGGCGCATTTATATATGGAAGAAACTGCTGTCGGGTCCTTTGCAGCCTCCGTTTGGGAGAAGGGATTTTCATGCAAAAATGAGAAATGTATCGGGAGGCAATGGATTTGGCGAATTATCTGGTTATCGTTGAGTCACCGACAAAAGTAAAAACAGTAAAGAAATTTCTTGGCAAGAATTATAACGTTCTGGCATCCAACGGTCATGTAAGAGACCTGCCGAAGAGTACGCTCGGTATCGATGTGGAGCATGATTTTGAACCGAAATATATAACGATCCGCGGCAAGGGAGACCTTGTGGCATCTCTGCGCAAAGCTGCGGCAAAAGCGGATAAAGTGTATCTGGCAACCGACCCTGACCGCGAGGGTGAGGCAATTTCCTGGCATCTGTCCAACACATTGAAGCTGGAACCGAAGAAGATGTGCAGAATTACCTTTAATGAGATCACCAAAAGTGCGGTAAAGGCATCTCTGAAGAATGCCAGAGAGATCGACATGAATCTGGTCGATGAGCAGCAGGCCCGCCGTATCCTGGACCGAATGGTTGGATATGAGATCAGCCCGGTGCTCTGGAAGAAGATCAAAAGAGGTCTTTCTGCCGGACGAGTACAGTCGGTCGCACTGCGTATCATTGCAGATAGAGAAAATGAGATCGCTGCATTTATTCCGAGAGAATACTGGAGCCTGGATGCTTCCTTCCTGGCAAAGGGAGAGAAGAAGCCGCTGACAGCACATTTCTACGGAACCGAGCAGGGCAAGATGGAGATCAGCTCCGAGGAGGAACTGAATCAGATTCTGAAAGAGCTGGAAGGGGTTTCTTATTCGGTTAAGAGTGTTCGGGTCAGCGAGCGTTCCAGAAAGGCGCCGCTGCCGTTTACGACCAGTACCCTGCAGCAGGAAGCATCGAAGACATTGAATATGTCTACGTATAAGACCATGCAGATCGCACAGCAGCTGTACGAAGGTATCGACCTGAAAAAAGAAGGTACCGTAGGTCTGATCTCTTATCTGCGTACCGATTCCACCCGAATCTCCGAAGAGGCAGATCAGGCAGCAAGAGCCTATATCGGTTCTCAGTATGGGGAAGAATATCTGTCGGCAGGCATGACAACAGAAAACAAAAATAAGAATTCCCAGGATGCACACGAGGCGATCCGCCCGACCGATGTGAAGCGTTCACCGGTACAGATCAAGGAATATCTGACAAGAGACCAGTTCCGTCTGTATCAGCTGATCTGGAAACGCTTTGTTGCCAGCCGTATGGCAGGAGCAAAATACGAGACCAACAGCGTTGTGATCGAGGCAGGAAAATATCGTTTCCATGCTTCCGCGTCCCGCGTGAAGTTTGACGGTTTCCTGTCCGTATATACAGAGAGCGATGACAGCAAGCTGGAAAACGATCATCTGAATGGTATTACAAAGGACAGCGAGCTTACCTGGAAGAGCTTTGATCCGGAGCAGCATTTTACACAGCCGCCGGCACATTATACGGAGGCTTCTCTGGTAAAGACGATGGAAGAGCTGGGAATCGGCCGTCCAAGTACCTATGCACCGACCATTACTACGATCATCGCCCGTCATTATGTGACAAGAGAGAAGAAAAATCTCTATATCACCGAGCTGGGTGAGGCCGTTAACGATATGATGAAGCAGGCATTCCCGAGTATCGTAGATGTGAACTTCACGGCAAATCTGGAGCAGCTGCTGGATGCGGTAGGAACCGGAACCATTGAATGGAAGACCGTTGTGGAAAACTTCTGGCCGGATCTGGAACTGGCTGTTCAGCAGGCGGAGAAGGAACTGGAGCAGATCAAGATCGAAGATGAAGTTTCTGATGTGGTCTGCGAAAACTGCGGCCGCAACATGGTCATCAAATACGGTCCTCACGGAAAATTCCTGGCATGTCCGGGCTTCCCGGAGTGCAGAAACACAAAGCCGTATCTGCAGAAGACAGGTGTCTCCTGTCCGAAATGCGGCGGCGATGTATTGATGAAGAAGACTCGTAAGGGACGCCGTTACTACGGCTGTGAGCACAATCCGGATTGTGATTTCATGAGCTGGCAGCAGCCCTCACCGAATAAGTGTCCGAAATGCGGCGGCTATATGCTGATCAAGGGCAGCAAGGAAGTATGCGCGGACAGTGAATGCGGATATGTCGGAAATCTCAAAAAGAGTGATGACAATGCTTAAAAACAAAAAACTTAATAGTTGTATATAACAAAGCAGCAGATCACAGGCGAAAGTGGTCTGCTGTTTTGCTTTTGGAAAGTAATGTTAAATACAATCGTTCACCTGTAGTCAAGTGAGAGCTGACAGGGTGAACAATTTTGATACATGACATTTTTGGCTCCAAAAAGTGCTGGAAATTGTGCTGTGTGCACAATTTACGTATGAATAGACATAAAATTTTTGGAAAAATCCGATAAAAATGTTGAAAAAAATTGACTATTGTGATACAATTCCTGCAACGTAAGAGAAAAAGTATACATAATATGGGAAATAGTGAGATAATACTGAATAGTCATCCGAAAAGGGAAAGGGGATTACAATGAGTGTTCAGCTGCTTGATAAAACGAGAAAGATCAATAAACTTCTACATAACAACAGTTCTACAAAAGTGGTTTTCAACGATATCTGCAGAGTTCTGGTAGATTGTCTGGAATCTAATATTCTTGTAATCAGTAAAAAAGGAAAGGTATTGGGAATTGCTGCCTGCAAAGGGGTGGATGAGATCACCGAGCTTCTTACCGATGAAGTAGGAACCCATGTGGATCCGCTTCTGAATGACCGCTTTTTGAACGTCCTTTCCACAAAAGAGAATGTCAATCTGAGCACCCTCGGATTTGAAGGAGAGGAATGCAGCAAATATACAGCGATCATTAACCCGATCGAGATTGCCGGTGAGAGACTGGGAACTGTATTCATGTATCGCTTTGAGCCGCAGTATGATATCGATGATATCATCGTAAGCGAGTATGGTACAACCGTTGTTGGTCTGGAGATGATGCGTTCCGTAAATGAAGAGAACGTAGAGGAGAATCGCAAGATCCAGGTCGTTAAATCTGCTTTCAGTACCTTATCGTATTCCGAGATGGAAGCAATCGTCCATATCTTTGAGGAGCTGAAGGGAGAAGAAGGCATCCTTGTTGCAAGCAAAATCGCCGATCGTGTCGGAATCACCCGCTCGGTTATTGTTAATGCACTTCGCAAATTCGAAAGTGCAGGAGTTATCGAGTCACGTTCCAGCGGCATGAAAGGTACCTATATCAAGGTACTGAACAATTATATCTTTGACGAATTGAAGGAGATCAAAGAGAAGGCTGCAGATGACAAAAACAGATAATCAAATGTACAAATGCGTAGATATACCATACGGCAGGAGCATTCATTCAGGCGAATGAATGCTCCTGTTTTTCTCATAGTGTTTTTTCTATCCGGAATTGCCGAAAAAAGGACACGCATATAAAAAACAGTGGAAAAACGAGAAAAACAGAGTATAATGGTGAAAAACTTAGAATAGTGCGAAAAATATGGAGTTGCTAAATGACAGGTATTTCACTATTATTATCAGTGCTGAGTAGCACTCAAACAGGGCGAGTGCTAATAAGTCGGAAATAGAGGTGCCAAGGCACAGATAAAGGAGGAATAGATCATGAAGTTAGTTCCGTTAGGCGCAAGAGTTATTCTGAAACAGGTGGAAGCAGAGGAGAAGACCGCTTCCGGTATCATTCTTACATCTTCCGCACAGGAGAAACCGCAGGAGGCTGTTGTTATTTCTGTAGGACCGGGAACAGAAGACGTAAAAATGGAAGTTGCTGAAGGCGATAAGGTTATTTTCGGAAAATATTCCGGAACAACTGTAAAATTTGAGAACGAAGAGTATATCGTGATCGATCAGCAGGATATTCTTGCAATCATTCGCTGATAGCGAAGACAGCATATAGAAGAAAACCGGATGCCTGCCCGGCAGACACCGGATAAGGGGAGTCATCTCCTGGACAAGGGGGAGTCATCTCCTAACTGAAATGAAATTTTTTACAGGAGGCTATTAAAAAATGGCAAAAGAGATTAAATATGGCGCAGAAGCCAGAGCAGCCCTTCAGGCTGGTGTTGATAAACTTGCTGATACTGTACGTGTAACACTGGGACCGAAAGGCCGCAACGTAGTACTTGCAAAATCCTACGGTGCTCCGATCATCACCAACGATGGTGTTACGATCGCGAAAGAAATCGAGCTGGAAGACGGTTTCGAGAACATGGGCGCTCAGCTGATCCGTGAAGTTGCCGCAAAGACAAATGATGTTGCCGGTGACGGTACAACGACTGCTACTGTTCTTGCTCAGGCAATGATCCACGAAGGAATGAGAAACCTGGCAGCAGGTGCTAACCCGATCGTTCTGAGAAAGGGTATGAAGAAAGCAACTGACAAAGCTGTTGAGATCATCAAAGAGATGAGTCAGAAAGTTAACGGAAAAGAGCAGATCGCAAGAGTTGCTGCTGTTTCCTCCGGAGACGAAGAGGTTGGTCAGCTTGTTGCAGATGCAATGGAGAAAGTTACCAACGACGGTGTTATCACGATCGAGGAGTCCAAAACCATGCAGACCGAGCTTGACCTGGTAGAAGGTATGCAATTCGATCGCGGATATCTGTCCGCATACATGGCAACCGATATGGAGAAGATGGAAGCTGATCTGGACAGCCCGTTCATTCTGATCACAGACAAGAAGATCAGCACGATCCAGGATATCCTTCCGCTTCTTGAGCAGATCGTACAGAGCGGTGCAAGCCTTCTGATCATCGCTGAGGATGTTGACGGTGAGGCTCTTTCTACTCTGATCGTAAACAAACTTCGCGGAACCTTCAAAGTATGTGCAGTAAAAGCACCGGGCTACGGCGACAGAAGAAAAGAGATGCTGCAGGATATCGCTACTCTGACAGGCGGTCAGGTAGTATCCTCCGAGCTTGGCATCGAGCTGAAAGACGCAACCATGGATATGCTTGGAAGAGCAAAATCCGTTCAGGTTAAGAAAGAGAACACTACCATCGTTGACGGTGCAGGCGACAAAGCCGCAATCAAAAACCGTATCGCTCAGATCAAAGCGCAGATCGCTGAGACAAAATCTGATTTCGATCGTGAGAAACTGCAGGAGAGACTTGCAAAACTGTCCGGCGGTGTTGCTGTTATCCGTGTAGGTGCAGCTACCGAGACAGAGATGAAAGAAGCAAAACTTCGTATGGAGGATGCTCTGAACGCAACAAGAGCTGCTGTAGAAGAGGGAATCATCGCAGGCGGCGGTTCCGCATATGTACATGCTTCCGAGGCTCTGACAGAGTTTGCAAAAACACTGGAAGGCGATGAGAAGACAGGTGCTATGATCGTTGTTAAGGCAATGGAAGCTCCGCTGGCAAGAATTGCTGAGAACGCAGGTCTTGAAGGAGCTGTTATCATCAACAAAGTAAGAGAAGCAAAATCCGGTGTTGGATTTGATGCATACAAAGAAGAGTATGTAGATATGGTTGAGGCAGGAATCCTGGATCCGGCAAAGGTTACCAGATCTGCTCTGCAGAACGCAACATCCGTTGCATCCACTCTGCTGACAACCGAGTCCGCAGTATCCATTATTCCGGAGCCGGTACCGGCAGCACCCGCCGGCGCCCCGGGAATGATGTAAAGATGAAAGCCCGCGCTGCAGCCATGGCTGAGCTGTGCTCGCACAAGCGAAGCTATGGATATAGCGCGGGCAAGACGATATGAGCATGGAGGCTGAAAAGCCGGAATGCTCATATCGTCGGCGATTGCGGGAGTGCTCTGCACGGAGCAATCGGCTTTCATCGGTATAAAAGTTTCGCGCTGCAGCCATGGCTGAGCTGTGCTCGCACAAGCGAAGCTATGGATATAGCGCGGGCAAGACGATATGAGCATGGAGGCTGAAAAGCCGGAATGCTCATATCGTCGGCGATTGCGGGAGTGCTCTGCACGGAGCAATCGGCTTTCATCGGTATAAAAGTTTCGCGCTGCAGCCATGGCTGAGCCGTGCTCGCACGGGCAGATGCCTGGTCATTTGCTTTATTACAATTGAACAAATTAAAAAGGCCGTTCGGGCTCGTATACACGAGTTCGGACGGCCTTTTTGCGTAAAAAAACCAGTAATATTAAAAATGACCAAAATTCATTTTGATACAAGATATACTCTACAAATAGTAAATTGACCAATGGTCAGTTTTGAGATACGATAAATTTGTTATTAAACAAAATCGTGGATAAGGTGATCTACAGTCGGTTATGTGAATATCCAGTCGGTTATGCAGATTTACAGCCGTGTATGTGGATCTGCAGCCGGATGTGTAGATATTCAGCCGGATGTGCTTAGTTCAATAGCGAAGATAAGTCATACGGGAAGGAAGAAAACACGATTCTGGCTGGCATAAAACTTGCTATATAAGTATATATGGGATTTGTATGCACTTGTAAGGCAGAATTGCATGCAAAAATAGACAGCACGCTTGAAATTGCATCGGGTAATGCATTCTGCTTGCACAGTATTCCAAATATTGGAGTGCTTTTTTCTATATTGGAAATACAAAAGGCGACGAGAAATGCTATAATATTTATTATTAAGCTGTTAATATGCACAAATCCATATCGAAAACGGAAGGCAAATGCAGCAAACGCGGAAATTGAGGTATGTGAAGCTAAAGGAGGTGTTCGATTGGTACAGGATACGATTCGTGCAGTGAAAGCTGCCGAGGACGAAGCGGAAGAGAAAATTCGCATTGCAAAAGCGGCATGTGAGAAGATCCTGGCCGAAGCAAAGGCGGATGGAGAAGCTCTGATTGAAAAAGCCCGACAGGAAGCACAGGCAGATGCAGAAAGTGCTATGAAGGATGCGAAAGTAAAAGGAGAAGCTGTACGAGCGGTGGAAGCAGCGGCAGCAGATGCGGATATTGCATCCATGAAGGCAGCGGCAGCAGAGAAACAGGAGCAGGCAATTCAGGCAGTGATCGATGCCCTGATCTGAGAAAACAGGAGGGTATTGGATACTTACAGTCTGGTCGAATCAAAGTAATTACAGGAAGGAGGGATGAATATGGCAGTATTGCAGATGCAGCGTATCAGCATCTGTGCTCTGAAAAAGGACAGAAAGAAAGTTCTTGAACTGCTTCAGCATAAAGGCGTGATCGAAATTGAACGCCTGGAGGAAGAAAGCGGATTTCAGAAAATGGATACCAGTGGTCAGCGTGTAGCTTTTGAGAAGAACGCCTCACTGGCAGAGAGTGCGCTGGAAATACTGCAGACATATGTTCCACAGAAGAAAGGCCTTTTGAGCTCGCTGGAAGGCAAAAGACAGATCTCACACAGATTACTCGAAGAGGTTGCAGGAAAAGCAGATGATTTTATCGAGGCGGCCTACAGAGTCAATGCACTGTCCAGAAAGATTGCCGAGAACAGGGCAAGTATTGTAAAACATCAGAATCGTTGGGAGTCATTGCAGCCATGGAAAAATCTGGATGTTCCGATGAACTTCAAAGGAACGGAAAGCACAGCTGCTTTTATAGGAACGGTTCCGGAGGAGCAGACGGAGGAGCAGATCCTGACAGCATTGGCAGAGGCAGATCCGGAACTGGACGTACATCTGGATGTTGTTTCTTCCGACAAAAATCTGACCTATATCTGTCTGTTATGTCTGAAAAAAGACAGTACAGCCTGTGAAGAAGCACTTCGAAGCATCGGGTTTGCACGGTCCATGGCGGTCAGCCAGGTAGAACCGGCAAAACGGCAGGAAATGCTGCTGGGTGAGATCGAAGAGATGAAGGCTGAGATCGAGAAACTGGAACAGGAAATTACAGTATACGCTCAGAACAGAGAAGAACTGGAGATCGTAGCAGACTTCTATCATGTGCGGGCGGCAAAGTATGAGGTGCTCGGAGGACTTCTGCAGTCGAAAAAAACTTTTGTGGTAACCGGGTATATTCCGGAGAACAAAGCCGGCATGCTGAAGATGGAGCTGGAGAGCAAGTTTGATCTCTGCTGTGAGATCGAGCCGCTTTCCGAAGAGGAAGAGCCGCCGGTACTTCTGAAGAATAACGGATTCTCCGCAAATTATGAGGGAATTCTCGGATCCTTCGGTCTGCCGCACAAAGGCGAGATCGATCCGACAACGATCATGTCATTCTTCTACTTCGTATTCTTCGGTCTGATGCTTTCGGATGCAGGATACGGGGCCGTGATCTTCTTCGGACTGCTGTTTATCCTGCGCAGGTATCCGAACATGGATCCGGGTATGAAGAAGGCATTGAAGATGTTCATGTGGTGCGGCTTGTCTACCATGATCTGGGGACTGCTCTTCGGTGGATTCTTCGGTGATATCGTAGATGTTGTAGCCGTTAATTATTTCGGTGTGACTATTCCGGAAGGACAGCAGCTGTTCCCGGTACTCTGGTTCGTACCGCTGAAGGATCCTATGCGAATGCTGATGTATTCCATGCTTTTCGGTGTGATCCATCTGTTCACCGGCCTGGCATTGAAGGGATATACATGTCTGAAGGATAAACGATACGGTGATTTCATGTGGGAAGTAGTGATCTGGTTTGTATTCCTGATCGGATTGATCCTTCTTCTCCTTCCGTCTTCGATCTTTGAAGGCATCGCCGGCATGGATTTCCCGGATTCCTTTACCGCACCGGGCAAGGTACTGGCGATCATCGGTCTGGTCGGAATCCTCTTTATGGGAGAACGGAAGAACAAAAACTGGCTGCTTCGTATCCTTCTGGGTGCGTATGACATCTATGGTGTTACCAGCTGGCTTTCGGACGTATTGTCCTATTCCAGACTTCTTGCTCTGGGACTGGCAACCGGTGTTATCGCATCGGTTATCAACCAGATGGGAAGTATGGTCGGAACAAGTGTAATCGGAACGATATTGTTCATCATTATTTTTATCGGCGGTCAGACATTCTCCCTTGCAATCAATCTGCTGGGTGCCTATGTTCATACAAACCGTCTGCAGTATGTGGAATTCTTCGGAAAATTCTACGAGGGTGGAGGAAGACCTTTCAACCCGTTCAAGATCACGACAAAATATATCAATGTTGAGGAGGACGCTTAATAATGGAAGTATTAAATAATATGGGTATCGTGTTTGGTTTGCTTGGTGCAGCGTGTGCGGTTATGCTTGCCGGTGCCGGTTCCGCTACCGGTGTTGGTATTGCCGGTCAGGCAGCATCCGGTGTTGTTTCCGAGGATCCGGGCAAATTTGCCAAGGTTCTGATCATGCAGCTGCTTCCGGGTACACAGGGTATCTACGGACTGCTGGTTGGTTTCATTATTCTTTCCAAGATCGGAATTCTGGGAACTCCGGTTGATGTTACGGTTGTACAGGGTCTGCAGATCCTTGCTGCTTCTCTTCCGATCGGTCTGGTAGGCTGGGTTTCCGGTAAATACCAGGGTGTTGCTTCTGCAGCTGCCATCGGTATCGTAGCAAAGAAAGAGGATCAGTTCGGTAAAGCCATGCTGTTCCCGGCAATGGTAGAGACCTATGCAATTCTTGCTCTTCTGGTTTCCATTCTTTCCATTACTGCCATCAGCGTAGGTTGATCATTCGAGCGGTATAGTCGGAAACGGAACATGAGAAGGAGAGCGGACATATGACTGGATTAGAAAAAATGCTCGCGCAGATCGCTGAGGAAGCTGCCGCAAATGCGGCAAAGCTGACTGCAGCCGCAGAGGCGGAGGCAGCCGGCATCCGTGAAAAAGCGAATGCTGACGCTGAGAAATTAAAAGAAGATCTGGCTGCAAAGGCCGCGGCAGATGCAGCGGCATATGAGGAGCGGACACAGTCATCTGCAGAACTGCAGAGAAGGACCGCAATGCTCAGAGCCAGACAGGAAGTGATTGCCGATGTCCTTGCAAAGGCTTATGAAAAGCTGGATACAATGGATGACGATGCATACTTTGCTGTGATTCGCCGGATGCTCCGCAAATATGTACAGCCGGAAGCAGGAACGATCTGCTTTTCGGCAAAGGACAGAAAGCGGCTTCCCGGAGGATTTGAGAAAGAGGCAGCAGATATTGCGGCAGAGAAGGGCGGCACGCTGAAGCTCGGTGAAGTAAGAAACATCGAAAACGGCTTCGTTCTTTCCTACGGAGGCATCGAAGAGAACTGTACATTCAAGGCACTTTTCAATGCAGAAAAGGACCGCCTGCAGGATATTATCAATAAGGAAGTATTTTTGTAAAACAGACCGCACAAGGAGGAAGTAAAAATGGATTTACAGTATACTTATGCGGTTGCCAGAGTAAGGGCGAAGGAAGTAACGTTGTTTAATGCAGCAGTGATCGATCAGCTGCTTGCCTGCCGAAACTATGAGCAGTGCCTGCAGTTTCTGATCGAGAAGGGCTGGGGCGACGCGGATACTCCGCTGGAAGCGGAGGCAATTCTTGCCTGCGAGAGTGAAAAGACCTGGGCGGAGGTTCGGGATCTTGTGAAGGACATGTCGGTATTTGAGGTTCTGAATTATCCGAATCTGTTCCACAATCTGAAGGCAGCGATCAAGCTGGTCTGCAGCGGAAGTGAGCGTACCGATGTATTTTATCCGGATACCGTACCGTCTTCGGCATTCCTGCTGGAGAAGGTAAAGGAGCGGGCCTTCGGTGATCTGCCGGTTATGATGGCAAAACCTGCAGAAGAAGCCTATGAGGCATTGCTGCACGGACGGGACGGACAGCTTTGCGATATGATCATTGACAAAGCCTGCCTGCAGGCAATCCGCCAGGCAGGAAAAGAGTCCGGGGAGGAAGTTATCCGAAGTTATTCCGATTCCTATGTTGCAATTGCAGACATCAAGATTGCTGTTCGCTGTGCGAAAACCGGAAAATCTGCGGATTTCACAAAACGTGCTCTGGCTGACTGCGCTTCGCTGAGTACGGAGGCACTGGCCCGTGCGGCAGCAAACGGGGTAGATGCGATTCGGGAGTATCTGAAGACGACCGCGTATGCCGGTGCCGCAGAGGCTCTGGAGCAGTCTCCCTCTGTTTTTGAACGGTGGTGCGATGACCGGATCATCGATTCGGTTCGGCCGCAGAAATATGAGTCATTCTCCGTCGGACCGGTCGTAGCCTATGCCCTGGCTCGTGAGAATGAGATCAAAACAGTCCGTATCATTCTGTCGGGCAGACTGAACGGCCTGTCGGTAGCATCCATTCGGGAAAGGGTAAGGAAAATGTATGTATAAGATCGCAGTATTAGGGGACTATGATAGTATCTACGGCTTCGCTGCGCTGGGTCTGGATACATTTCCCGTAACGGAAACCGTGGAAAGCGCAAAAACACTGCACAGACTGGCAGCAGGAGAGTACGCCGTTATCTATATTACGGAAGAACTGGCAGCCAGAATACAGAGCGAAATTGAAAAATACAAGGATCGTATGCTTCCGGCGATCATTCAGATCCCGGGATCTTTCGGAAACACCGGAAAAGGTGTGGAAGGCGTCAAGAAATCCGTAGAACAGGCTGTTGGATCGGATATTCTTTTTAGCGGCGATCGATAAGGAATCAGATATAGCAGAAAGAGGTGATCTGTTCACATGAGCATTGGAACAATAAAAAAAGTAGCCGGACCTCTGGTAGTTGCATCAGGTATGAAGGATGCGAACATGTCCGACGTAGTCCGCGTCAGTAAACAGAGACTGATCGGTGAGATCATTGAGATGCACGGAGATGAGGCATCGATTCAGGTATATGAAGAGACTTCCGGTCTGGGACCGGGTGAGCCGGTAGAATCCACCGGTGCGCCGATGTCCGTAGAACTGGGACCCGGTCTGATCAGCTCCATCTATGACGGTATTCAGAGACCGCTGGATGAGATCATGAGAGCTACCGGCGGAAACAGTCTGCTGCGTGGCGTTGAGGTTCCTTCTCTGAAAAGAGATGTGAAATGGGACTTCGTACCGAAGGCTGCTGTCGGAGACAGCGTAGAGCCGGGTGACGTACTGGGAACCGTACAGGAGACGGCATCGGTCGTACAGAAGATCATGGTACCTTTCGGAATCAGCGGTACGATCAAGGAGATCCGTGAAGGATCCTTTACCGTTGTCGAGACGATCGCTGTTATTGAAACCGCTTCCGGTGACAAAGAAGTCTGCATGATGCAGAAATGGCCGGTTCGACGCGGACGTCCGTACAAGCAGAAACTGCCGCTGGAGATGCCGTTGGTTACCGGCCAGCGTGTTGTTGATGCCCTGTTCCCGATCGCAAAGGGCGGTGTTGCAGCCGTTCCGGGTCCGTTCGGTTCCGGCAAGACCGTTATTCAGCACCAGCTGGCAAAATGGGCAGAAGCAGATATCGTTGTATATATCGGCTGCGGTGAGCGCGGCAATGAGATGACCGACGTTCTGAACGAGTTCCCGGAGCTGAAGGATCCGAAGACCGGACGTTCCCTGATGGAGCGTACCGTTCTGATCGCCAATACTTCCGATATGCCGGTTGCTGCCCGTGAGGCATCCGTTTATACCGGTATTACCATTGCCGAGTATTTCCGTGACATGGGATATTCCGTAGCATTGATGGCAGACTCCACATCCCGCTGGGCGGAGGCACTTCGAGAGATGTCCGGACGTCTGGAAGAGATGCCGGGTGAGGAAGGTTATCCGGCCTATCTGGGATCCCGTCTGGCACAGTTCTATGAGCGTGCCGGCCGTGTACGTGTTCTGGGAAGTGAAGATACCATCGGTGCACTTTCCGTAATCGGTGCCGTTTCTCCTCCGGGTGGAGATATCTCCGAGCCGGTTTCTCAGGCAACTCTTCGTATCGTAAAGGTTTACTGGGGACTGGATGCAGCTCTTGCCTATAAGAGACATTTCCCGGCCATCAACTGGCTGAACAGCTATTCTCTGTACGATATGGGAGACTGGTTCAATGCAAATGTAAATGCCGAGTGGATGAACCTGCGTCAGAGAATGATGAACCTGCTGCAGGATGAGGCAGAGCTCGATGAGATCGTCAAGATGGTCGGTATGGATGCCCTCGGTGCACAGGATCGTCTGAAAATGGAAGCAGCCCGCTCCATTCGTGAGGACTTCCTGCATCAGAACTCCTTCGACGAGATCGATACCTATACCGCTCTTCCGAAACAGTTCCTGATGATGAAGCTGATCATTGAATTCTATGATCAGGGAAGCAAGGCACTGGAGTCGGGTGCAAAGGTAAATGACCTGATCAAAATGGAAGTTCGAGAGAGAATCGGACGTTTCAAATATACACTGCTTGAAAATATCGATGAGGAATATGGAAAGATCGAAAAGGAACTTGCCGCTGAGATCGCAAACATCATCGGAAATAAGGAGGACTTCTGATTATGCCAAAGGAATATAGAACGATACAGGAGGTCGCCGGTCCTTTGATGCTTGTAAAGGGCGTTGAAGGAGTAACCTTCGATGAAATGGGTGAGATCGAACTTGCCAATGGTGAGATCCGTCGCTGTAAAGTACTGGAGATCAACGGTTCCGATGCGCTGGTACAGCTGTATGAGGCTTCTCAGGGTATCAACCTTTCCAACAGCCGTGTACGTTTCCTCGGACATGCACTGGAGCTTGGCGTATCGGCAGATATGCTCGGCCGTGTATTTGATGGCATGGGACATCCGATCGATGACGGTCCGGAGATCATTCCGGATGAGAGAAGAGATATC
The DNA here is from genome assembly GCA_030527665.1 of Eubacteriales bacterium. Classification (GTDB taxonomy): domain Bacteria; phylum Bacillota; class Clostridia; order Lachnospirales; family Lachnospiraceae; genus Bilifractor. The sequence goes on along the minus strand of JAUNAK010000012.1, from coordinate 8,855 downwards.
AACGGTCTGGCGATGAACCCGGCTGCACGTGAATACCCGAATGAGTTTATTCAGACAGGTGTATCTGCCATTGATGGTCTGAATACACTGGTACGTGGACAGAAACTGCCGATCTTCTCCTGTTCCGGTCTGCCGCATGCCGAACTGGCTGCACAGATCGCCAGACAGGCAAAGGTTCGAGGAACCGATGAGCAGTTTGCCGTTGTTTTTGCAGCGATGGGTATTACCTTCGAGGAGTCCAACTTCTTTATCAACTCCTTCAAGGAGACCGGTGCGATCGACCGAACAGTCCTGTTCGTAAACCTGGCAAACGACCCGGCTGTAGAGCGAATCGCCACACCGCGTATGGCTCTGACTGCAGCGGAGTATCTGGCATTTGAGAAGGGCATGCATGTCCTGGTTATTCTGACAGATATTACAAACTACGCAGATGCCCTTCGTGAGGTATCCGCAGCCAAAAAAGAGGTTCCCGGACGCCGTGGATATCCGGGATACCTGTATACAGACCTTGCAACACTGTATGAGCGTGCCGGCCGTCAGAGAGGAAAAGACGGATCCATCACAATGATCCCGATCCTTACCATGCCGGAGGATGATAAAACGCATCCGATCCCTGACCTTACCGGATATATTACCGAGGGACAGGTTATTCTGAGTCGAGATCTGCACAGACGAGGCATTAAGCCGCCGATCGATGTACTGCCGTCCCTGTCCCGACTGAAAGATAAGGGTATCGGTGAAGGCAAAACACGTGCCGATCATGCCAATACCATGAACCAGCTCTTCTCCGCCTATGCACGAGGCAAAGAGGCAAAAGAGCTGATGGTCATTCTTGGTGAAGCCGCTCTGTCCGATATGGACCTGATCTATGCCAAATTCGCAGATGCTTTTGAACAGGAATATGTATCGCAGGGATTCCATACCGATCGAGACATCGAAGAGACGCTGAACATCGGCTGGAAGCTTCTGTCGATGCTGCCGAGAACCGAGCTGAAGCGTATCAATGACAAGTTCCTGGATGAGTACTACGGTAAATTTTAAAAAAATCGGAACGGCGGTCATGCATTCAGCATGACCCCGGGACAGTTTTTTCGGCTGATGCCCGCAAAGCAGGCATACGGCTTTAGAGAGAAAGGAATGGCTATATGGCATCTACACAGATAACCCCAACCCGAATGGAGCTGACCAAGCAGAAGAAAAAGCTGCAGACCGCCAGCCGCGGACATAAGCTCCTGAAGGATAAAAGGGATGAGTTGATGCGCCAGTTCATGATCATGGTTCGTGAGAACATGGAGCTTCGCAAAAAAGTGGAAGCAGGTATCGCTGCGGCCAATACCAACTTCGTCATTGCGAAAGCCGGCATGTCCGAACAGATCCTGCATACGGCTCTGATGGTTCCGAAACAGGAAGTATACCTGGAGTCGAACAAAAAGAATGTCATGAGTGTGGATATTCCTCAGTTTACCTACAAGACTCGCACATCAGACAGCAATGATATATATTCCTATGGTTTTGCCTACACCTCCTGCGATCTGGATGATGCGGTAAAATCACTTGCCGATATCCTTCCGGATATGCTGGAGCTTGCGGAAAAGGAGAAGGCATGCCAGCTGATGGCAGCGGAGATCGAAAAGACCCGCCGCCGTGTAAATGCGCTGGAGCATGTGGTGATCCCTGAGGCACAGGCAAATATCAAATATATCAAGATGAAGCTGGATGAGAACGAGAGAAGTACCCAGATCCGACTGATGAAGGTGAAGGATATGGTTCTTGAGGATGCGCATCACTACAGTGAAAAATAGAGATAAAGATTTATTTTGTGGCTTCTCTGCTCCCATTGCACAATACCATCGCAGGCACGCTCTCGCTTAGGGGATTTGTACAATGGGAGCAGGTGAAATATACAAAAAATAAAATCGCCGGGTAAGATGTGTGTCCTGCCCGGCGGTTTTTGATGTTAATTACAGATGCTTTTCAGTATGCTCGATATGCTGCAGATAATCATGGACCATCATGGCGATGCGGAAGGTCATGGCATCATCGAATTTGCGAATATCCAGTCCACAGGTCTTCTCCAGTTTTTCCATGCGGTAGACCAGGGTATTGCGGTGCAGATACAGCTGGCGGGCCGTCTCGGAAATGTTCAGATTGTTCGAGAAGAACTGGCGGATGAGCTGCATGGTCTCTTCGTCCAGTTCGTCAAATACATCGTGATCAAAGGTCTCTTTCATGAACAGCTCACAGAGAGAGGGCGGCAGCTGATAGATCAGGCGGCCGATGCCCAGACTGCCATAGGAGAAGATGTATTTGTCCGGTGTGAAGATCGTACCGACCTGCATGGCAAGCTGGGCTTCCTTATAGGATTGGGACAGCTGCAGCAGGCTGGATTTCGGCGTACCGTAGGCGATGCGAACGGCGATCATGGCCTCCATATTCAGCATGTCAGCCAGGGTACGGGCTGTTTTTTCTATAAAGCCGACAGAGGAACGGGCATCGATCTCGACGGTAATGGCGATATGTGCGGGATCGACAACAGACAGAAATGTGCCGCTTCCGGCTGTGGAATAGAGGGCTTTCAGCGTCCGAAAAGCAACATCGGTCGTATGGATGTCGGTTTCGGTCAGGAATACCACCCGTTCAGCCTCCTCGCGGATCTTCATCCGGCGGGCAGAAAGCTGAATATCGGAAGGCTGCAGATTGCCAAGCAGAACATCCTGGATGAACTGATTGCGGTCGCTTTTTTCGTGGGAAACAGCAAGCATGTTCTGCAGTTCACTGACGGCGATCCGGGAAATGGCTTCCGCATGGAGACCTCTGGTAAGGAGTGCATACCGGGGACGATCCTCATCGAATACCTTATTGAAAAATACAGAGTCGATGATCATATTGTCCGCGGAAGACTGCATAAACTCCTGCGTATTCGGCAGATACTGCGCCAGATCTGCCGAAAAATCAGCGATGACTTCGCCGGTGTGTGCGGTCAGCAGCAGCTCCGCATCTGTGATATGTACCAGTTCCTGTAGTGCCTTGGCAAGCAGAGTTCCGGAAAGCATAAACGGGTCCTCCTTACATGTATAACAAAAATTGCATATTTTTTATTCTACGCGGATAGGTGCATTTGCGCAAGTTTTCACGCCTGGGTCATTTGCGCGAGTCGCGATGAGAATGTCGTGCCGGCACGAGCATTCGAGGAGCACCGCGACAACTTGAGAAACTCGCAAAGCGTGTTTCTCTTAGTTACTTGCATAAACGAGCTCGGCGGGCAAGCCGTTTCACTCGTTATCGCGGTATTCGCCAAATGTGAAAGCAAGCTTTCCCGCTTGGCTCATTACTCGCGTAAACGAATCCGGACAGACAAACATAAAAAAGGCTTTGGAAAACTCCAAAGCCTTTTGATCGTCTGGTTCGATTAGTGGCAGATTGCTTTCTCTGTCTCTTTGTCGAAGATATGAAGCATATCGGTATCAATTGCGAATTTAACAGTGTCGCCCGGTCTTGCAGTTGTTGTCGGGTTAACACGTGCTGTCATCGGTGTACCGTTGAAATCGAAGTACAGGAATACTTCTGCACCAAGAAGCTCATATACGTTGATTGTTGCATCGAAGCTTGCCGGTGTAGCTGCTTTAACATCAGACAGATGCTCCGGACGGATACCTGCTGTTACAGTCTTGCCAACATAGCCGCCGTCTTTCAGAGCTTTTGCTTTGTCTGCCGGCAGAACGAATTTCTGATCGCCTGCTACGAGGGAAACTGCTCCGTTAGCCTCAACAACTTCAGCATCGAAGAAGTTCATCTGCGGAGAACCGATGAAGCCTGCTACGAACAGGTTGCCCGGTTTCTGGTACAGGTTCTGCGGTGTATCTACCTGCTGAACAACACCATCCTTCATAACTACGATTCTGGTACCCAGTGTCATAGCCTCGGTCTGGTCATGAGTTACATAGATAATGGTTGCACCCAGATTGGTGTGCAGCTTAGCGATCTCAGTACGCATCTGAACACGAAGTTTAGCATCCAGGTTGGAAAGCGGCTCATCCATCAGGAATACACGCGGGTTACGTACGATTGCACGTCCCATGGCAACTCGCTGTCTCTGTCCACCGGAAAGAGCTTTCGGTTTACGATCAAGCAGGTGCTCCAGGTCAAGGATCTTAGCAGCCTCTTTTACCATTTTGTCGATTTCCGGTTTCGGAACTTTACGAAGCTTCAGACCGAATGCCATGTTGTCATAAACGGTCATATGCGGATACAGAGCGTAGTTCTGGAATACCATTGCGATATCTCTGTCTTTCGGGTCTACATCGTTCATCAGTTTGTCGCCGATGTACAGCTCACCGCCGGAGATCTCCTCCAAGCCTGCAATCATACGAAGGGTAGTGGATTTACCACAGCCGGACGGACCTACGAAAATGATAAACTCTTTGTCTGCGATCTCAAGGTTGAAGTCTTTAACTGCTTCAAAACCGTTCGGATATTTCTTAACAATGTGTCTGAGTGATAAACTGGACATTTGAAAATTCCTCCTTGGAAAATAATTGGCCTTCGTTCGAGGCGATTCGTTTGCGGAACCTCTGTGGTTCACTTGTTAAGCACAGTATAACCAATTCACCGGGGATTGGATATGTCAATTCAGACAAGAATACGAAGAGAGTTTCGGCGGAATGACAAATGGTGCAGATTTCCCAATTTACGGAATTTATGATATGATTGACAGTAATAAAAAAGGGAAAGCGGTTCAGAAATTCCAAACGGAAACAAGGCTGCTGCGGAAGCGTTTTTGCAGGATCTGCGATTATATTCTCAGGCGGATATGTTCCATTGAAATGTGGATTTAATAAAGAATCGTGGTTTGGAGGTAACACAATGGGAATTATGGGTGATACATTTACGGAAGTGATCGTCCCGGTAAAACGGAATGCCGGCAGTTATGCACTGCAGACGTCCATGGTTATTTTGACGGTCTTCTGTCTGGGAATGGGCATGTTTGCGGTTTCGCTTCTGATGTGGGTCGGAGCTGCACTGATTGCCGCAGACTGGTTTGTATTCCGTCGTCTGAATCTGGAATATGAATATTCCTATGCAAACGGTGATCTGGATATTGCAAAGATCTATTCCAAACAGACCAGAAAGAATGTCTGTTCCATCGCACTTGCCGATGTGATCGCTGCCGCACCGGAAGGATCTTCGCATCTGGACAGCTACAGAAAGCTGCCGACGATCGATTACACAACAGGTACAGCGGAGGATATGAAGAAGGCATTTGTGATCGTTGCTAACATCAAGGACAAGCCGACCCGGCTTCTTCTGATGCCCAATGAGAAAATTATGAAGGACATGCGCACCCGCGGGGCAAACAAGGTTTTTCTTAATTGATACAGAAAAGATGTCTATAGAATCTTTTGTCAGCAGGAAATTCCGGAAGTCCCGGAGCTTCCTGTTTTTTTTATGGGAATTTTAATCTCCGTCGAAGAAGAATCCTGCTTCTGCTGGTGGTGAGTTACAGCAGACCAATCTTAGGGGAATTCAATCTTCAGTTGAGCTGGAGAGTTACAATTCTTTATTGTCTGTAAGTGATACGAAGTTTTAAATATTGTAGCAGAGGGGGATTCTTTATATGAAGAAAAAAGCAGTTGCATTGATACTGGCTTCGATGATGCTGATAACTGCAGTACCGGTAAATACGTTTGCTGAAGATGCTGTAAATATCCGTATTGCAGATGAAGAGGAAACGAATCTTGGTCTGATTGAAACGGAGGATTCGGAAGATGAAGTCATGTGGGATGAAGGCGCAGGGGAAGGGGCTGATGAGAAAACAGCTACAGAAGATTCTTCTGGTTCAAAGGATGTTGAAAACGGTTCTGATGATGCAGAGGGGACAGACAGAGCTTCTGGCGATGCAGAAGGTATCGGAACAGATTCCGGGGATACAGGAGAAAACGATAGCGGTGATTCGAAGACCGAACCTGACAGTGGTGAGGACACAGGGGAAAACACGGGTGTGTACTATGACAATGAAGGAAATGTCGGCGGTACATGGACGTTGGAAGATGGAGTTTTGACGATAGAAGGAACCGGTGAATTTGATGGCGCTGGAGTGGTTACAGACAGTGTAGAAAAGCTGATTATCGGTCCGGGCATAACGAGAATAGGTAGAATTGCTTGGGCTGAGAATTTGAAGGAAGTTGAATTGCCTTCTACACTGAAAACGATTGATGCACATACTTTCGTGGGCTGTAAGGCATTGGAAACTATTACGATTCCGGCTGGAGTGGAGAAAATAGGTGAGAATACGTTTGATGATTGTTCAAATTTAAAAACGGTCATATTACCGGAAAATCTGCAATCAATTGACGGGTATGCATTTATGAAGTGTACTTCATTGGAGCGAATCCATATTCCAGGCAGCGTAAAAACAATCGGTGAACGGGCATTTATTTATTGTAATCAACTAAAGTATGTTGAATTGGAGGACGGGATCCAACAAATTGGAGATTGTGCTTTTCTTTCTTGTACAGCACTGCAATCACTGGAACTTCCGGATTCTATTAAGAAAATTGGAATTTTGGCATTTTGGAATTGTTCAGGATTGGAATCGATAAAACTTCCCGGTAATTTGCAGACGATTGAATTGGATACTTTTTTTGAATGCAAAAGTTTAAAAAAGATAGAGATTCCGGAAAGTGTTACGGAGATTGGAGTCGTGGCATTTGGCAATTGTGATAAATTGGAATCTGTCACATTTGCAGGAAGTCATCCTTCGCTGAAAAAAATTGAGAGTGGTGCATTTGAGAATTGTAAATCTTTGAGAATAATTTCTTTTCCGGATACAGTTGAAGTGATTGGAAACGGTTCATTTATGGATTGTGTTAATTTAACAAAGGCAGAAATTCCGGGAAGTGTTATTGAGATCGAGGATTGGGCTTTTGCTGGCTGCAGTAAATTGGAGACAGTTACATTTGCAGGAAGTCCTTCTTCTCTGAAAAGAATTGGAAAGAATGCATTTTATAATTGTGAATCTCTGAAAAATATTATCCTGCCGAATACAGTGGAAACAATAGGCGCTTCTGCTTGGGAGGGCTGTGTTAGTTTAAATACCATTGAGATTCCGAATTCTGTGCAGTCACTTGGAGAGGAAGCATTTAAAAATTGTACCACTTTAAAGGAAGTTTCGTTGTCTAACAATATACCGGTTATTAACAAATATACGTTTTCGAATGTATGGGGATTGGATGAACTTACAATTCCTGCAAGCGTTACCCATATCAGTGTGGGCGCATTTGAAGAGTGTCAGTATTTGCAGAAGATTGTTTTTCTTGGTACAAAAGAGGAATGGCTGAAAATAAGTATTGAGGACAGTGACGATTATAATAATCCGTTAAATAATGCTTGGATTTATTGTTCGGATGGAGATTTGTGTCCACGTGTAATTCGCAATCAATGGTCTTTCAAAAATTACGTTGAGACACCTATGCCTATATCGAAGAAAGATAAAGAGATATTGATTGAGAATGGAGAGTTAAAAAATAATAATCTTGAGAAGCGTAAAATTGAAAAATGGATATCAAAAGGATCAGATGGATATTGCGGTGGTATGGCATTAACTTCTTTGTTGGTAGCTTTAGGAAAGCTTACTCCGGAGCAAATTAGTAATTCAACACAATTGTATTATGCAGATCGTGATGCAAAAAGCAAATCGGCGCTTTCGTTTTATCAATTGCACCAACATACAAAGGTATATAAAGAGGAGGAGCGAAAGTTTCGGAAACTGAATATTCACCGGCAATTGGATAAACTCACAACATTGCGTACACCATATTTATTATCTTTTCATGTTAGGATGGAGAACTATCCAGGTACGTGTAGGGATAAAGAGGGATCACATGCCGTTGTTGTAAAAAATATCGAGTACGGAAATTGGAGATATCATGGGAATGAATATACAGTTCGCGCACGCCTGTATGATAGCAACCACCTGGATAGAAATAATGAGGAAAATGATCTGTATTTTAATCCGAACACAGGTAAGTGGGAGATTCCATCGTATCTTGACGAAAGGCCAGGATTCAAATTTATGTTTCTCAAGTGTGCTACAAATAACATAGATGTGTTGGAAAACTGCTCCATTCTTGGTGATCCTAACACTGCGTATGCATCAATTCAACAAGGTATTCTGGACAAGGTAGGTGTTCGGCTTTGCGGAGGTGAATTTAATGTATTTAAGATTTTAGATATAATGAATGATAAGCATGAAAATGCTTATGGATATGTAACGGCAGCTAGCCTGAGTGAAGGCGAAGAAGTACCTCCTTTTGAAATCGAGATCGCAGATGCAGAAAGTGTTCGATTCGAAGCGGAAGAGAATCTGAAAGAAATTGATGCTTCCGTTATGCTCGGAAATAATTATGTGGATATCCAGGCTCCGGAGTATGAAACCGTTACTGTGAGCAAAAATGATGCTGCATTAACCGGCATTAAGGGTGACTTTAGTTTGGAATATACGGTTAATAACAATCCGATTGAAGCATCTACGATCCAGATTACCGGAACGGATATGAAGGAACTGAAGGTGTGGATGGATACAGAAGGTTTCCTTATTGAAGGGGATAACCTTGAAGGCATAAAGGTAACCGCCGGCAAAATGGAAGAGGACTCTTTTGATATAGAGGAAATCGGAACGTTTGCAGTGGCTGCAGAGGATACGGCTGTCATGCTTCGTGCAGACGAGGAGCAGAATATTGGTTTATACAGGGATACCGATGGTGACGGGGAGTTTGAGACGGTAATTGAGCAGAAAACAACAGATGAGCCTTCCGACGATCCGAATACACCGAAAACCCCGGATACACCGAAAACCC
>JAUNAK010000061.1 GCA_030527665.1 Eubacteriales bacterium | reverse complement strand
CAGTTGTCAATGTTCTGTGCTGTTTTTGTGATGTCTCACGCGACAGCTTCTATAATTTATCACTCTGTTTCGGTATTGTCAACAGTTTTTTTGAACTTATTTTATTTATATTTACCAGTGGGGTACAGATCTATTGTTCTGCCCCCACCTAAACACTTGTTTTTTCTTAAATTTCACTGATTATTCAGGGCATCGATGACAGCCATATACAATGGCTTTGCATCCATGGACTGAACCAGAAGTTCAGAAATCGTCATTCCATACGCGAACTTGATCAGTGGATTATCCAGCATTCCAGGAACAAGCTGCTCAAACATCTGTCTGCCCAGTTCCTCTGCAACCAATTCTCCTAATGTAGATTCCATTGTAAAGCGTTCCTGCTTCAGGTTTACATTGGTCTCATATGCAAACTGATATACACCGGAACCGACTTCCATACTTTCTTCTTTCTCCGGTAAAGTAATAATCGCTGTTGTATTCGCCGGAATCTCGATCGTAAATGAAAGTTTGCCGTCTTTGCAGCTCATCTCACTGCGGATCAATCCGTACACACTCTCATATCCGGCTTTATATTCCATGATGCCTTTTGTCAGCTTTGGAGCAACGGAAATCTTTTTGTAGCCCGGAGCAAGCGGAGTAATGCCGGCAACTTTTTCATAGAACCAGCTTCCAATCGAACCGTATGCATAGTGATTCAGTGAGTTCATTCCTGACTCATCGAAGCTGCCGTCCGGCTGAATTGAATTCCATCTTTCCCAGATCGTTGTTGCACCTTTTTTCACTGCATACAGCCAGCTCGGGAAATCCTCTTTCAAAACGATCTCATTTGCCACACTGTGCAGGCCTTCTTCGGACAGGCAGTGGCAGAGATACGGTGTTCCTACAAATCCTGTTGTCAGATGTCCGTGATGCGCACCGATGTTTTTCTCCAGTGTCTCCAGAATACGCGGTCTGTGTTCCGGTTTGACAAGATCAAAATACAGCATCAGCACACATGCCGTCTGCGTTTCACTGACCAGTCTTCCTGTTTTTGTAACAAACTCCTCGTTATATGCGGCAAGGATGCTCTCATAAAGGGATGCATACGCAGCAGCATCTTCCGCATATCCAAGCTCCTCTGCCGCTTTTCGCAGCAGATTCGTAGAATATGCATAATATGCATTCGCAACCAGATATTTATCTGTTCCGCCTGTGCGATCGGTACTTCCGGATTCAATATCCAGTGCCAGCCAGTCACCGTACTGGAAGCCGTTCTGCCATAATCCGTTTTCACCGGCATGTGCACGCATGTACTCTACCCAGGCTTTCATCAGCGGATACTCTTCTTCGAGAAGCTGTACATCGCCATAGATCCGGTAAAGATTCCACGGAATGATCGTTGCCGCATCGCTCCATGCAGCCGCACCTGCCTGATCTCCCAGAATATTCGGAACTACATGCGGTACACCCCATTCGGCATTTGTTTCAACTGCCATATCTCTGAGCCATTTTTTGAAAAAATTAGCTGTCTGGAAATTATAGGATGCGGTTCCTGAAAATACCTGGGCATCGCCGGTCCATCCCAGACGCTCATCCCTCTGCGGACAATCGGTCGGAACATCCAGGAAGTTGCTTCTCTGTCCCCACTCAATATTGCTCTGCAGCTGGTTGATCAACGGGTGGTCAACGGTAAATGTTCCGCTCTGTTTCATATCGGTATGCAGTGCACACGCTTCAAAAGCAGCTGCATCCGCATCTGCGGCACCTTCTACGCAAATATAACGGAATCCATGGAAGGTGAATCGGGGATGCACTTTGCATCCGACCATATCTGCTCCATATATATAAGAATCCGTACATCTCGCTGTTCGCAGATTCTCTGTATAGAAGTTTCCATCTTTATCCAGTGTCTCTGCATGTCTGATAACCAGTTTCTCACCGGTCAGCTGCGGAAGCACAACCTCTACAAAGCCGGCCATGTTTTGTCCGAAATCAAAAACCAGTTCGCCCTTGGGGGTAATGATTTTTTCTTTTACTGCAAAGCGTTTTGTAATTCTTACCGGCTCTGATTCCTGCGCAATGATCCTGCCGATCTTTACAGCCTCGGCTAACGGGACAGCTTTTCCATATGCTCGTTTCTCTGCAGAAAAATCATACTGTTCTCCGTGATAGATCTCCGAATACCGCAGTTCCCGAACCGTAACATCCCAGCTCTCGTCGGTTCCGATCGTCTCCGTTGTTCCATCCTCGTATTCAATAACAAGAACGGCACGTACGGCTGTTTTATTTCCGTACCGGTTTGGTCTTGCATCGAATCCAAGCTCGCCCTTGTACCAGCCATTGGCAGACAGGATACAGATCTCATTGGACTGTGCTTCCTGCAGTATTTCTGTCACATCGTAGGTCTGGTACTGCAGACGGTTATGATAGGATGTCCAGCCCGGTGCAAAAAATACATCCGACACTTTTTCTCCATTAACGCAGATCTCATATACGCCAAGTGCTGTTGCATAGATCCGGGCATTTCTGATCTTTTTGTTATTTGTGAAAACTTTCGAGTATACCGGACAGCCGTTCTCTTCTTCCGGCATGGCATGTGTGATCCACATTCCCGCAAAGTTCTCCTCAGTCATCAGACCGGTCTCAAAGCTTCCGAGGCACTGTCCCATTTCCTTGTAATTGTCCCATACACTGACCTGTACCTGATATACAGTCATCGGCAGCAATGCTTCGCCTGCATACGGAACCAATACCGACTGCTCACTTTCAACAATACCGGTATCCCAAACCATCTGTCCGCTGCCGATCACCTGAATCTGATAAGCCTGCTGCATAACATTCTGTTTCTCACTGGAAAGTTTCCAGGAAAAACGGGGCAATTCATCTAATCCAATCGGGTTTTTCTGATAGCAAATCTGTAAATCTCTGATCATTGTATGAGCCTCCTGCCTATGTCTTTATTTTCACTTCGGATTTTATTTTCTTTATCTTAACAAATGGAAGCCCTTAGTTATTGCAATTATATCTTCTTTTTTGTAAAATTGCCTTAATTATTGCATTTCTCCTGGCTGCATTCCGCCTGCGCTACCCACCGTGCCGGTACCGAATCTTCCTCCTCCAAAACCAAATCCCGTTCCGTAAACATCTCACTCGTATCCAGAATCCCGTCTGTATTTATAATCTCTTCACTATTTATAACGACACTTTCACTGTCTGCGGCAATACTTTCACCACCTAGGACAATGCTGTCACTATCCAGGGCAGTACTTTCACTGTCTACCGACTGCGATACAGCAACCAAATAAATACGCCCGGAAATGAAATTAAAAATAACAAATTAAGTTTTACCTGAGCCAAAGAACGTCCATCGAACATTCTCTTTGCATGTATGGTAAAAAACGACCCTCAGACGTCAGCTTTTTGTTCTGACGCCTGAGGGTCGTTTTCTTCATCCGTATCTCTATACAGGAAATGTCACTGTTATTCGCAGGGAATTTTCATCATCGGTGGTTGCGGATATTTTTCCGTTGTGTGCAGCCACAATTGCCGCCGCGATCGACAATCCCAGTCCGTACCCGCCTGTCTGGGAATTGCGGGACTGATCGGTCCTGTAAAAGCGGTCAAACAAATGCTCCAGCGATTCTCTGCTGATATGCTCCGTCGTATTATAGATCTGCAGACGAAGCTGACTGCGCTGCTTATCCAAAGTCAGCTGAATCCTTCCGTTTTCGTCTGCATATTTTACAGCATTATCCAAAAAGATTGCCATCAACCGGCGAATCGTTTTCTGATCGCCAAACATACGCAGGTCAGGCTCCACCGAAGCCTCCAGTGTTTTCCCCTGCATCCTGGCAACTCCGAGAAAATCCTCAGCTGCCTCTTCCGCTGCTTCTGACAGAGAAAACTCCACCTTCTCCATCTGCGGCTGCTCCTCCATGCGGGCAAGAAAGACCAGGTTGTTGGTAAGCTCTGCTAGCCGTTCGGTCTGGCTTCGGATATCATCCAGCCATTCACTCTCTCCGAAATCCATTTCCAGCACCTCGGTATCCGCACTGATGATCGTCAGCGGTGTCTTCAGTTCGTGTCCCGCATCGGTAATAAAACGCTTCTGCTTTTCATAGGAATCGGCAACCGGCTTTACGATCCGCTGTGATGCTATAATAAGAAGGATCAGCACGGCAACGGATCCAACGATTGATACCAGGATACTATATATCAGAAAATTATGGAAGGATTCCAGTTCCCGATGGCAGGCCAGAAAGCAGATCTGCTTTGTCCCGTCTGCATTCGTATAGACCATATATCGATAGGTATCCAGAAAGCCGGCTGTTTTGCCGCTGCCGATCACGGTTTTGGCATATTTTTCTGCCTGTTCCTCGTTGATGGAGGCAATCCGTCCCGTATTGACAGACTGAACGGTATTGTCTTCACTGGTCGTTACAATGAAATATCTCGATTCAAACGGCATATCCGGCGAAAACTCCCGAAACCCTTTCCCCCGCATATCTTCCGGAAATCTCCCTCCGTTATCTGCAAGGATCTGCAGTTTCTGCTCGGCATCCCGCACAATAGTCCGATAATTCAATGCACCGGCTATTCCCAGTATTGCAGCCAAGACTGCCAGCAGGGAAAGCATAGCAGCAACTACCAGTTTTATACGAAGCTTTCGAATCATGCTTTTTCCTCCAGTGAATATCCAACTCCTCTGGATGCTTTGATCTGAATATCAGCCTCCAGAGAATTCAGTTTCTTCCGAAGATTGGATATGTATACCCAGACCACATTGATCTCCGCTTCACTGTCATATCCCCAGATCTTTTCCATGAAACGTTCTGTAGAAATGATATTCTTCGGTGTACTCATCATCATCTCCAGCATCTGAAACTCCTTATTTGCCAGTCGCAGACTGCCTCCGGGCGCCGAAAGCTCAAACGTCGCACGATCCAACATTACATTTCCAAACTGCAGAACCGAATTTGTCTGTACGGTCTGCACACGGGTCATCGCACGAATACGTGCCAGAAGCTCCCGGGAATTAAACGGCTTCGTCAGATAATCATTGGCACCGCTGTCAAGTCCCAGGATCTTATCATCGATCTCCGATTTCGCGGTCAGCATGATCACCGGAATCAGACTTCCCCTTGCCCGCAGCTCTTTCAAAACAGTAATGCCGTCCACTTTCGGCATCATGATATCCAGAATGACCGCATCATAATTATCCGCCTCCAGATAATCCAGAGCCGCCTGTCCGTCAAAAACCGCATCAACCGAATAATTATTTCGTTCCAGAATTGCTGTCAGTGCTCTGGACAGCGCCTTCTCGTCTTCCGCAAGCAGCAGTCTCATATTATTTCCTCCGTCTTTCTGTATAGATCTTTTTAATGCGAATCACGAAGAGGATCCGCACGCAGATTCGCCAGCTATAATACCGCTTTCTGCTATGATCATACCGCATCAACCTTAAGCAAAGTTTAAATATCTGTATTCAGTTTAGCATCTAAGTTTTTTTATTCAATAGAGAAGGTGCGTCCGGTAAAGTTCTCTCCTCATCCAGGTTCTTTCCTTAACATAAACATACAGATACTCACCTGCCGATCCCAAAATTATCACTGACTGCATCAAAAAAAGACAGAGTGAAGATCGTGCTGTCCTTCACTCTGTCCTGCACAGTATTCTCTAATACCGGCTTTTTATGATTCGATTATTATACAGCCATTTGTGTTACCCTAAATCAGGAATTCCACTTTTGCAGCCTAAGGCTTTAATAACTTCAGCCTTTAATGTTTTGACCTTTTACAATTCAGTTTTATTATGCCTCCGCCTTTCTTGCTGCCATCTCTTCCTTCATCTGCGGAAGTTTTTTCTCCAGATCGAATCTGCTTACCATGATGAACATGGCGCTGAACATAAGCATCGGAAGAATGATTGAGAATCCGTAGATTGCCATTTTGGTTGCCTCCGGTGCGATGGCCAGTGTTGCATCGTAACCAACGGCTCCAAGCATCCATCCGATGATGGAAGCGCCGATTCCGCTGCCGACTTTTCCGCCGAAGCTGGAAGCACTCTGAGAGGTTGCAACCAGTTTTACACCGTATTTGAACTCATTGAAATCAATTGCCATGGATGTCATAACACCAACCAGCGCCATCATCGGGATGGTTGCAAATGTGGAGAAGCATCCGAAGATCGCATACAGTAAAAAGTTATTTCTACCGAACAGAAGATTCAGTACATTTGCAGCAATTCCCACTGCAAAGCTGACAAGCAGTGTCTTGACTACGCCGAGTTTTTTGATCATCGGTGTAAGTGCAAGGAATCCGATAAAGGTAGGAATCAGACCGATTCCGCCAAGAATTCCGACCAGGTTGTCATTGCCGAAGATCCATTTGCAGTAATAGGTTCCTGATCCGGAAGACAATCCGTAAATGATACAGGAAAGGAAGTTTGTGATCAGAACGATTACCCAGTATTTATTATGGAAAAGTTTTCCGATTGCTTCTTTGAACGGTACCGGCTCATCTTCCGGTGCTGCATTTTCCACTACGGCATCTTTTCCGGATTCAGTAGCGGTTTCACGGGTTGTCAGATATACGATCAGGAAGGCCAGAACGACCAGGATACCAAATACAAAACCATATTTGATCCATGCACTCTGTGTACCGCCAAGCATGTTGGTGATCGGAACGGTTGCAATTGCAATAACCATGCCGGAAATATATCCGGAGGCTGCTCGGAAGGTTCCCATTGTGCCACGCTCTTCCTGGCTGTTGGTACGAACGGTCATCAGAGATGCATACGGGATGCAGACAGCGGTATAAAATACTGCGGACAGAAGCAGATTCGTAACCATTGCAAATGCCAGCTGACCGGCAGATCCGATTCCCTTCGGAACCATGAAGATCAAAGCGACCATAACACCTGCAGGAATACCTGCCTTCAGCATCCACGGACGGTATTTTTCTTTTCCGGGTTTTGTGTGATCGACGATATTACCCATGATTACGTCGGTAAATGCATCCAGGATCTTACAGATCATGAATACTGTTGCAGTTGCTCCTGCTGCCATTCCTACTTTGTCTGTGTAGAAATAGGTCAGCTGTCCGATCAGTCCGGAGATTGCATTCAATGCAAACTGTCCGGTGGCGTCACCAAAATAGTCTTTCATGCGCATAACTTTTTGTACGCCGAATTTGTCCTTTCCAAGTGGTTTTCTGCTCATTTTCTTACTCTCCTTTTTGCTGCTTACATCCGTTCTTTGTTTTGCCAGTTTTAGTTTACTGCTTTTGTTTGCTGCTTTTGTTTCGTTTGCTTGTTTCTTTATGGCTATATCTTATCGTCTTACGATTCGTCTGTTTTGTAGATATAACCGTATTTTTGCAATTTTAGCGTCACTTTATCTTAATTGTTGATTGCATCCAGCAGTTGCAGAAGTGCTTCCTTTGTCACTCCCGGTACAAAGCTGATCAGCTGGCGAAGCGGCATTCCTTCCATCATTGCGGCATACATTTCCTCATTGATCACGCCGGATTCGTCGCCGTTTTCCGTTTCTTTCGCCATCTGTTCGGTTTCTTCACCGCCCATACCGGCCATGGCCTGTCCGATTACAGCAGCGCCTTTCGGATCCGCCATGATCTCACCCATGGTGGAGTTCAGATGGAACACCTTCGGAATCACTGCCTCGGAAGTTACTTTTACTTCTGCAGAGACTGCCATCTCCTGTGCATTCCGGCCGATTGCAATGGCATAGCTTCCGGTCTCCACATGCCAGTCATGAATTTCCGTACTCCAATAGGCAAATGCTCTGCGGTCCAGTTCGAACGTTACTGTTTTTGTCTCTCCCGCTGCAAGCTGCACCTTTTCAAACCGCTTTAACTCTCTGACAGGACGAAGGATCGTTCCTCCCTGCGGAGCTACATAGAGCTGAACAACTTCTTTTCCGTCACGATCGCCGATATTGGTTACATCCACCGAAACGGTAAACGTTTCACTCTCTGTGATTTCCTGCTTGCCGATCACCAGATTGCTGTATGCAAACTGCGTATAAGACAGACCATGTCCAAACGGGAAGAGTACCTCCATATCCTTTGACACATAGTAGCGATAGCCTACAAATACGCCTTCCGTATATTCCGAACGGTCATGCTCACCGCCGTAGGTCAGATAGCAGGGAGTATCCTGTACACGCTTCGGGAAAGTCTCTGTCAGGTGTCCGCTGGGATTTACCTCTCCGTAAAGAATACGATAGGCAGCTCCGCCGACAGCCTGACCGCCGAGATACACTTCCAGAACGGCTTTTACCTGATCGATCCAGGGCATCTCCACCGGTGCACCGTTATGAAGAACGACGATCACATTCGGCTGTACCTTTGCAACCGCTTCGATCAGCGCATTCTGACACTGCGGAATACCCATGTGCTTTCTGTCGTATCCTTCCGATTCAAAACTATCCGGAAGTCCGGCAAAAATAACGGCAGCCTCTGCCTGTCCGGCAGCTTCCACTGCCTCAGCAAACAATGCTTCATCTACCTGATCAGCAGCATCATCAAAGCCCTGTGCATAGATGATATTCTCATTTTTAACTTCTTTTGCATGATCCAGCGCGGATTCCACACGGAAACTGTTGATATGAGAGCTTCCGCCGCCCTGGTAGCGGGGCATTTTTGCATACTTTCCGATGAAAGCAACCTTCTGCTCTTTCTTCAGCGGAAGGATCTGTCCCTCATTTTTCAGCAGTACACTGCTCTCCTCTGCAGCCTTTCTGGCAAAGGCATGGTCCTTCTCCAGATCCAGCACAGCTTCCGTATCTCTGTTCTCCGTATAACGGAATACGATATTCAAAAACTCTTCCACCGATCTGTCCAGAACCGCTTCATCCAGTTCTCCGTTCTGTACAGCCTTCACAAGTTCTGCATCGGTAGTTCCGCCGTTGCCGGGCATTTCCAGATTGCATCCGGCTTTCAGACTTGCAGTGCGGTCATCCATAGCGCCCCAGTCCGTCATCACATAGCCGTCAAAGCCCCACTCCCTGCGCAGAACATCGGTGAGCATCTCCTTATTCTCACAAAGGTAGGTACCGTTCAGACGATTATAGGAGTTCATAATGGTCCAGGGTTTCTCTTTCTTTACCATTCCTTCAAAGGATGCCAGATAGATCTCCCGCATGGTACGCTCATCCATAACGGAGTTGCTGGTCATACGATGGAATTCCTGGCTGTTTGCCATAAAGTGCTTGGGACTTGTTCCGACATTCTGACTCTGCACGCCATGGACAAAAGCACCTGCCATCTCAGTGGACACATAGGGATCTTCGGAATAATACTCGAAGTTTCTGCCGCAGAGCGGAGATCTCTTGATATTCATCGCCGGTCCGAGAATCGTACTGATATCTTCTGCCTGACACTCTCTTCCGATGGTTTCACCCAGCTGTTCAACCAGTTCTCTGTCAAAACTGGAGGCAGTTGCACAGCCTGCCGGGAAACATACGGCTTTGATACTCTCATTGATTCCCAGATGATCCGCCTTATCGGCCTGCTTACGCAGTCCGTGAGGTCCGTCCGATACCATAACAGAAGGAATTCCCAGTCTCTCAATTCCCTTTGTCCGCCAGAAATCCAGTCCGGAACAAAGGCCGGCTTTCTCCTCCAGTGTCATCTGACTGATCAGTTCTTTTACTTTACTGTTCTCCATCGTCGTTCTCCTTTATCACTGTGTGTGGTTTCTACTTTACTTAATACTGTTTAGCTAATCCTGAAGAGCCTGTACACAGAATCGAAAGCTTTCGGTATTCTGTGTTTCTCTTTGTTTTGATCTGGTTACAGTGTACTGTTCCGGGCGTTCTCTGTTTTGTAATTATGCCTTAATTATTGTAAATTTATCGCCTAATTTTGAAAAACACGTTTTTCAAGTTTCTCAAGTTGTCGCGGTTCTCCTCGAGTACTCGTGCAAACACGGTATTCTCATCGTTGCCCGCGCAAAAAAGGTACTGCTGCAGATGAACAGAATCCATCCCCAAGCAGTACCTTCTGTAAATTATACTATTATTATCTCACTGACATCGCTGAGATATCAGATACTTGCCACGAATCTAACGATAAGCGATCATCAGAACGGCTTTCACCTTCTGTGAAGAACAATTAATATACCTGTGAGGCATTTTTGCATCGAAGCAGAATCCGTCATCCGGCTGCAGAACATGCCTCTCTCCATTTACATCCAGTTCCATCTCCCCTTCTATCATCATGATATATTCGAAACTTTCTCTGGAATGACCGATGGATTCATGCACACAGCCCTCATCCATCTCAATTTGATATAATTCGAAATTTCTGGAAGAATCCCGCTTGTAATATCCAAAGATATGATACGTATCCTCATCCAGCGGATGGATATCTGCTTTTCGAACATGAATCACATTTGTATCCGGCAGCTCCAGCAGATCGGTGTAGGTTACCTGCAATGCAGATGCTATTTTCCAAATGGTATTGATCGTCGGGTTCGAACTCCCCTTCTCCACCTGTGACAGCATCACCTTACTGACTCCGGCCAGTTCTGCAAGCTGTCCCAGACTCAGATTCTTTTCTTCCCGGAATCTTTTTAAATTCAGCGCAATGATCTCATTCACTTCCATGACTCGCACTCACCTCTTTCAATAACCCACTGTTATATATTCCTTTGATTATTTAACCCAGAAGTCAAATCACCTGTTACTCACATTCTCATTGCAAGCAAGCGCACAACATTAATGCAAAAATATATTTTACGCCTTGTAATTTTAATCTTGCAGTTATATAATCCTTGTAATTTATATTTTACACTATGAACATTATAGTTTCAAGGAGGTTATCATGCGTCTTCGTGCATTAAAAGCCGCATTTCCCTATACAATTCCAATCTTTGCCGGATTCTGGTTCCTGGGCCTTGCTTACGGCATCTATATGAATGTATCCGGCTTTTCCTTTCTTTATCCGATGCTCATGAGCCTGACTATTTTCGGAGGCTCACTGGAATTTGTCGCGGTTACCATGCTGCTCGCTCCCTTCGCTCCTTTACAGACACTGATTATGACTTTGATCATCCAGGCAAGACATTTGTTTTACGGAATTGCCATGCTTGATAAATTCAAAGATCTGGACTGGAAAAAATCCTATATCATCTTCGGCATGTGCGATGAATCTTTCTCTATCAACTACAGTACACAAATACCGAAGGATGTCGATAAAGGCTGGTTCATGTTCTGGGTAACTCTTTTGAACCATTTTTACTGGTTCTCCGGTTCAACCATCGGAGGTCTGGTCGGATCCGTACTTAATTTCAATACAAAGGGGCTCGATTTTGTAATGACAGCAATGTTCGTTGTCATTCTTCTGGAACAGCTTCTGAAAGAATCCAAACACTATACAGCTGTCATCGGAATCCTCTGCACTGTCCTCTGCCGTCTGCTCTTTGGTGTAGACAGCTTTATGATTCCTACCATGATTGCTATTGTTCTCTGCCTGACTATTTTCAGGACTCCTATACAGAAAGCAGGTATCTGATATGACCATTACAGAACAGATTATTACGATCGTATTATGTATACTCGGCACAATGGCCACACGTTTTCTCCCTTTTTTGGTCTTTCGTTCCAACAAACCGACACCCGCCTACATCGAATATCTGGGAAAAGCACTCCCGGCTGCGATTTTCGGTATGCTGGTCGTTTACTGTCTGAAAAATGTTTCCCTGACCGGCGGAACGCACGGACTTCCAGAACTGATTGCCATTGGGGCAACCATTTTTCTGCATCTGTATAAAAGGCAGATGCTGCTGTCCATTGCGGGGGGAACTGTCTGCTATATGCTGCTTGTTCAGTTTCTCTTTGTATAATACCCGATAAACTATGAGAAACACGCTTTGCGAGTTTCTCCAGTTGTCGCGGTGCTCCTCGAATGCTCGTGCAGGCACGGCATTCTCATCGCTACCGCACAAAAAACGCAGACAGATCTGCACCGCTTTTCAGCTTCGGTACGCAAACCTGTCTGCATTTTAATATCCTTTATAACTATTATTTTTCCAGATACATCCGTACCCCCGTCTCCAGACGTTTCAGTCCATCCTGCAGTCGTTCTTTCGGACAGGCCGTATTCAATCGCAGAAACAGATTGCCATCGGCTCCGTACTGGCTTCCTGCCGAAAGGAACAATCCTGTCTTCTCACGAATGAAAGCCGCCAGCTCCCCAGTGTCATTTGTAATCTTTCTGCAGTCCAGCCATAACAGGTAGGTTGCATCCGAAAGAACCACATGGATCTCCGGTAATTTCTCCTCAATATATGCCCGGGCAATATCCTTATTGCTCTGCAGATAGTCCCGCAGCGCATCCAGCCAGGGACCGCCCTTTTCAAATGCAGCAACTGCCGCATCTATTGCAAACGCATTCGGCTCGGCAACCTCATCGGTATTCAGTCCCCTCCATACCTTATGGCGAAGGTTCTCATCCCATACATACACCGCCGATGTCTGCAGTCCGGCAATATTAAATGCTTTCGTCGGCGCAATGCAGGTGATACTGATCTCCCGGCAGGTCTCGGAAGCAGCTGCAAACGGAATATAACCTTTTCCCGGTGCCGTCAGATCACAGTGGATCTCATCAGACAATACGGTTACATGGTATTTTTTGCAAAGCTCTCCGATTCTGGCCAGTGTCTCTCTGTCCCAGAGCTTTCCAACCGGATTATGCGGGTTGCACAGGATCATCAGGCTGGTCTGCGGATCGGACAGATCCCTCTCTAATTGTTCAAAATCAATTGAGTATTCTGTGCCGTCGTAAGCCAGCGGGCTCTGCAGCACCTGCCGTCCGTTATTGATAATGGAATTGAAGAAAATATTATACACCGGTGTCTGGATCAGCACTTTTTCAGCAGGTGTTGTAATTTTCCGCACAATACTGGACATGGCCGGAACAACGCCGGTACAGAAGATCAGTGCTTCCTTCTCCATCTGCAGCTGATGCCTGTCGTTCCACCAGTTTCTGTACGCATCTGCCCACTCATCCGGAATGTCGGTATATCCGAATACCCCATGTGCCACTCTCGCCTGCAGCGCCTCCCGAATCTCCAGAGCCGTCTCAAAATCCATATCGGCTACCCACATCGGAAGTTCATTTTCCTGTACATTCCATTTCATGGAATTTGTGCCTCTGCGGTCGACCAGCTTATCAAAATCATACTTCATCTTTTTTCTCTGCTCCTCTGCATACGATCGTTGTCTTTTCCGGATCGATACGATCCTTCTCGAGAATCAGTTCCCCGATCGATTCCGCTGTAATTCTTCCGCTTGTCGGATTCATAACACTGTCAATTCTGGAATCGATCTGTGCATCAACAGTTGAATATTCAAAGGCAAGTGTTGTATTGATCAGTTTGCAGTTCACCATCTTCAGATTCTCGATATAGCAGAGTCCCTGCAGACTCTCAATGGTGCAGTTGACAAACGTAATGTTCTTCGCATTCCATGCAAGATACTCTCCGTAAATGTAAGAATCATATACCACTACATTTTCGCAGTTCCAGAATGCATCCTTGGACATCAGCTTGGAATTGTGTACCTCGATGTTCTTTGCCCCGTCGAAGCAGTAATTGCCGTACAGATTCAGACCATCCACATAGATATTTTCGCTGTTCATTCCAAAATAGTCACCTTTTGCAACTACCTGTTCCATGCGCACACCATCGCAGCTCCACAGCGTCTCCTGCGCATTGGAAAAGCTCACATTTTTAAGCATAACATTCTTACAGCGGCGAAAATTCTTCGGTGCTTCGATCATGGAGTCCTCGACAGTAATATTCTCGGTATACCACACCCCGGAACGTCCCATCTCAAACCAGGAACAGTTATTCACTTTGATATTTTTTGCATACCAGAGCGGATATTTCCAGCGGAACATACATCCGTACAATTCAATATCACGACTCTCCTTCAGCGGGGATTCGCCGTCATCAAAAATAGAATCACGGATCACCAGATCCTTTCCATGGAACAGTGCACGTTCCCCCTTCAAAAATTCCTGTGTAATTACTTTTTTATTGCTCATTTCCTAATCCTCTGCTACTTATATCAGAACTTCCACCAATGATAAAAACTGCCTTTTATGTACTCCAATAGCAGCAGTTTATGTGCTTCTTATCATATGGAAATTCCTCTCTTCGATTTTTACTTCTTATATTTTCTTCTCCAGACAGACCAGTTTAACGCCGGCGATTCCATTGAACACGCAATCCACGATACCCGGTTCCTTGAATCCGTACTTCGCATACATTTTTCTTGCCGTCTGGTTTTTTGCATTCGTATCGATCCGCAGATAGTGACAACCGTTTGCCAATGCATATTCCTGATAATATCGAATGAATGCCCCCGCATAGCCATGTCCCGACTGCTCCGGGTTCACGACCAGTGTGTGCAGCACCATTACCTCGTCATCTTCTGCATCAAATTCCCAGCTGCAGTCCGCATATTCCGGAACCTGGATCTGATTCAAAATTGCCGCAGCAACGATCTTACCGTCTGCTTCTTCGACAAACAGATCTCCTCTTTCTACAGCATCCACCGCTGTCTGCTTTGTCGGATAGATTGCACGATCCCAGCCGATCTGCATTCTTCCCTGTTCTTCTTCCGTATGAATTTTTGCATATATTTCTGCTGCCGATTCGATATCTGCAGCTGTCGCTTTTCTTATCATAGGATATACCTCGCTTTGCCTGTTACTGCTATGTCCGGTCCAAAACGCTGACACCAGGACCTCGTATAGTTCATTATAACCCAAACCTATCCCTTGTCAAAAAGCATTAAGAAAACGCCTGTTCCTATTATTCCTAACCTCATACAGAAAACGTTATTGTCACATCTCCGTTTCCGAGAGCCTCTTCCCATCCGGTAAGATCCTCAATATGACCCAGTTTTGTATAACTCCAGGAATTGGATCCGTAAAAAACAACGACCTGATTTCCGTTATACAATACGATATCCCCTCTCTGTGTCGTCATCTGCCGATTACTTGCAGACAGGCTTCTCCCCAATGCTCCTACCTTTTCAAAACCTGCATAGTCATGCAGAGAAACTGTTACTGGAGCCTGCTGCATCATTCCTACCAGTTCCTGAACCGCCTTGTTCTGTTCCAGTGATGCGGTGAATGATGTATCTCCGATCCGGACTGTCATTTTTGTTATTTCTTTCTTCATCTCTGTATTCTCTCCTGTATTTGTCCTCGTTTCTTCCTCCTGCTGCGGTTCAGTTTCAACCGATAATGCAATCACGTCCCTGTTTTCCATGTCAGAAGAATCCGCAGGTATTTCGGTATACACATCCTGCAATTCGTCTTCTGCTTCTTTCGTCTCCGATTTTGTTTCGGTTTCTGTCTCTGCATATGCGGACACTGCAGTTTCTGATTGCTGCGACTCAGATATTCCGCCGCACCCGGCCATGGCAAGGATTGCAGTCATAAGAAAAACGGCAGCTTTATACTGTTTTTTCATTTATCGTTACCTCACCCTTTTCCAGCAAATACAGGAAGTAATCCAGACAGTCGATCTTTCTCTGCGAAGAGTGCATTTCATTCAGCAGTTCTTTTCTGTGCTCCCGAAGTCTGGCAGCGCTCACTTTCTTATTCCCGCTGCAAAAATCATCTAAGAAGCAGCAGATGGCTTCTTCGCTGCAGCCCGCATCCCGTAAGTTTTCTATAATTTCTTCTTTTCTGTTGTATGACATTCTTACTTCCTTTTCATTTTTTCATTACCATGCTTTAACTTTACTCCCGCTGCATTTCATTTACAAATACCCAAAACGGATATACTGTTATGCCTTAGAGCTATATGTATTCCATATACAGGCATTACAGCGTATAATAAGATAGTATTAAACGAAATTATAAAAGCAATCACGAATCTCAAAGAGAATTCGCGGATAGCAATGCTTTTCTTACATATAAGCATTGCCTGACTGAGATGAAAGGAATCACCTATATGGAACTTCGTGTTTTACAGTATTTCCTCGCCGTAACAAGAGAACAAAGTATTCTGGGCGCGGCCGAAAGCCTGCATCTGTCACAGCCAACCCTCTCCCGCCAGCTCAAAGATCTGGAAGAAGAACTCGGCAAACAGCTCTTTATCAGGAGCAACAGGAGAATCACATTGACGGAAGAAGGAATGATTCTTCGTAAACGTGCGGAGGAGATCCTGAGTCTTGTTCAGAAGACCCAGGATGAAATTTCCATATCCAACGAATGGATCGCCGGTGATATCTATATCGGAGGAGGCGAATCTGACGGTATGCGCTATATGCTGAAGGCTGCCAAAAAGGTTCAGGACGAATACCCGCAGGTCCACTTCCATATGATCAGCGGAGATAAGGAAAGCGTCCTCGAACAGCTGGATCATGGTCTGATCGATTTCGGTGTTCTGTACGGTGACTTCGATCGTTCCAAATTTGAAATGCTGATTCCGGACTATCAGGACAGCTTTGGTGTTCTTATGAGAAAGGACGATCCTCTCGCGGCAAAAGAAATGATCGACGGATCCGATCTGAAGGGAAAGCCACTGATCATTTCCAGACAAACCTATAAAACAAGTATGCACGATCTGGCACTTCAGCTGGATCTTGCCGAGCAGGATCTTCACATTGCCGCCACCTACAATCTTCTGTTCAACGGATCTCTCATGGTGGAGGAAGGCATGGGCTATGCCATCTGCTATGACAAGATCATCAACACGACCGGTGACAGTCCGCTGGTCTTCAAACCACTGGCAAAGCAGTACACCGCACGTCCTGCCGTAGTCTGGAAAAAATACCAGGTCCTTACCAAGGCAGCTGAAAAATATCTGGAAACCTTTAAAGAAATGCAGAAAACATGTTAATTCTTAAAAAGGCGGTTGATTCCTGTGTTATGCAGGAATCGACCGCCTTATCTGCTGCCATACATGCAATGAGAACGTCCGGTGGACGTTCTCCTGCTTTCTTCTATAATACAGTATCTATATATTATGGCATTCATCTTCTATTACAGTATCTGTATGATTACAGCCATTCCCTTGCAGTCATACTATAACCGACTCAGGCCTTCGCCTGTATTCTGACCTTATGCCAGATACTTTGTGAAGAATTCCTCCATCTGATCAAACGGAATGATATCCTTTCGATCATACAGATCGGTGTGTACAGCATCCGGAATCGATACGAGCACTTTATTCTCTCCCTGAAGTTTTTCGAATGCCTCCTTACCCATGTAATAGCTGTGCGCTTTCTCTCCATGCATAACCATAACCGCACTTCTTATCTCCTCTGCATACATCAGGAGCGGACTGTTCATCAGGGATACACTTCCGATTGCAGCCCAGCCGGCATTGGAATTCAGAGACCGCTTATGATAGCCGCGCTCGGTCTTGTAATAGTCATAATAATCCTTTACGAAGAACGGGGCATCCTCCGGGATCACATCGGCTACGCCGCCGGCCATCACATTGCTTCCGTTTCTGTAATCTTCTGTTCTCTGTGCATTGTAAGCTTTTTTTGCCTCAAATCTGGCATCGGCAGTATCTGCAGAATCAAAATATCCCTTTGCAGCCACTCTTGACATATCATACATGGTCGAAACGACTGTTGCTTTAATACGGGTATCCAGTGCTGCTGTATTCATTGCCATACCGCCCCATCCGCAGATACCGATGATACCGATCTTCTCCGGATCTACATTTTCCTGTACGGAAAGGAAATCCACTGCTGCCTGATAATCCTCGGTGGAAAAATCGGCACTGGCCATATATCTGGCATTGGCAGGACCGCTTTCTCCTGTAAAGGACGGATCAAATGCGATCGTGAGAAATCCACGCTCAGCCATCTCCTGTGCATACAGACCGGAAGACTGTTCTTTTACTGCACCGAACGGACCGCAGACTGCAATAGCCGGAAGCTTTCCCTCTGCATTTTTCGGAACATACATATCCGCAGCCAATTCGATTCCGAACCGATTGTGGAAGGTTACTTTTCTATGATCTACTTTCCCGCTCTGCTGAAATACCTTATCCCATTCTGTTACCAACTGTAATTCTGACATCTCTGTCTCCTTTCCTCTGTTTCGCATTATGGCGATGCTTTTCAACTAAGCCTTACAGCTATGCTTTACGCCTAAGTTTTACCT
>JAUNAK010000131.1 GCA_030527665.1 Eubacteriales bacterium | reverse complement strand
AGGAGCAATTGTCTTATATAGGAGTATCTGTCTTATATAGGAACAAATGCATGAATACAGAGAAACCCCATCGAGTTCTGCTCGATGGGGTTTCCTGTTATCTTAATTATAATGTACAAAAAGGATGCATGGCTGAAAGGGTAAAAGGAGGTATGCAGCGAATCAGTCTTCGGACAGGATCTCCCATTTTTCGTAGAGTTCTTCCAGCTGTTCATTGATGGCATTCTGTTCTTTGGAGAGTTTCTGACACTTCGGCAGATCGGTTCCGGTCTCGGGCTTCAGGAATTCTTCATCAATTTCCTTGTTTCGCGCTTCCAGTTCTGCAATTTTCTCCTCGACCTTTCGGATCTCATTTTCTTTTTTACGCTGTCTGGCCTGTGATTCTTTCTGGGCCTGCCAATCCATCTTTCCGCCGGCAGCAGAATCGGCTGAAGCGGCAGCATCGGCTGTTTCAGCTTCGGAAACAGAAGCAGAAGAGGCATAGATCTCCGTCAGTTCCTCACGTTTTTCCATGTAATAGTCGTAATTGCCGATGTAGTTGACCAGAGTTCCGTTGTTCAGATCCAGAATGCGGGTCGCTGTCTGGTTGATGAAATATCGATCATGGCTGACGAAGAGTACGGTTCCTGTGTAGCTTTTCAGAGCATCCTCCAGGATCTCCTTGGAAACAATGTCCAGATGGTTGGTCGGCTCATCGAGGATCAGGAAGTTGGCTTCGGAAAGCATCAGGCGGGCGAGAGAAACACGGCCTCGTTCACCACCGGAAAGGCTGGAGATAAGTTTGTACACATCGTCATTGGTAAACAGAAAGGCAGCGAGTACGTTGCGGATCTGTGTCTGTGTCAGTGTCGGATAGGAGTCCGCGATTTCCTGAAAGATCGTTTTTTCCGGATGAAGCAGCTGGTGCTCCTGATCGTAGTATCCGATATGTACTTTGGTACCCAGACGTATCTTTCCTGCATCCGGCTCCAGCAGGCCGTTGAGGATCTTCAGAATCGTGGTCTTTCCGGTACCGTTATTGCCGATGATCGCCAGACGCTCGCCGCGTTTGATTTCAAAGCTCTGGTTTTCAAAGAGGGTCATTCCGGGGAAGGATTTGGTCAGGCCTTCTACAGTCAGAACATCCATACCGCTTTCGATCCGCGGTGTCAGTTCAATCCGCATATCGGCAGTGAGGTCCTCCGGTTTATCCAGCCGTTCAATCTTGTCCAGCATTTTTTCACGGCTTTCCGCACGTTTGATGGATTTTTCGCGATTGAACTGTTTCAGTTTGGTGATGACTTCTTCCTGGTGTTTGATCTCTGCCTGCTGTTTTTTCCAGGCGTTCATCTGTGCCTTTCGGATGATGGCTTTCTTTTCATAGAAATCATTGTAATTGCCTTCAAAAGTCATACATTTTCCGAATTCGATCTCGATGACACGGTTGACGATCCGGTTCAGGAAGTAACGGTCATGGGAGACGATCAGGACCGTGCCGGCATAGTTCATCAGGTAGTTCTCCAGCCAGACGATGGAAGACATATCCAGATGGTTGGTCGGCTCATCGAGCAGAAGGATGTCCGGTTTGGTAAGCAGAAGCTTGCCGAGGACCACGCGAGTCTTCTGACCGCCGGAAAGAGTGGACAGTGTACGGTCAAAATCTTTTTCTTCAAATCCAAGACCCTTCAGAACACCGACAATCTCACTTTCCACGGCGTAGCCGTTTTCCAATTCAAACGTATGGGTCAGGCGGGTATAGGAATCCATCAGAGCAGCCTGCGCATCTCCGGAAGTATGTTTCATCTGTTCTTCCATTTCACGAAGGCGGATCTCCATATCCAGAACATGCTGTCTGCCTTTTTTTACTTCTTCATAAATCGTGTGATTTCCTTCCATTTCCTGGTACTGAGCAAGATAACCCAGTGTTTTTCCATGGGTCATGGTTACTTCACCGCTGTCCGGAATCAGTTCTCCGGTAATAACGCGAAGCAGAGTGGATTTTCCGGCACCGTTTACACCGATCAGTGCCGCTTTATCATGGTCTTCCAGATGGAAGGATATATTTTTCAGTATTTCTTCGGTTCCGAATGCTTTACTGATATTTTGACATGCCAGAATCATAGGTATACCTCATTCTTTTTTCTTCGTAAGGTCGACATCGAGACGTTCATCTCAGTCACAATTATCCCCTAACTGATATATTATACAGAAACTGTGAGCAAAAACAAGGAATCACCTTGCTGTTTGCAGGAAAACCTTATGGGAAAAACAGGTGTTTTTATTAAAGTGAATTCGTTATATGATAGAGCGGACAGATATATGTATTGTCTGTCCTACAGCAGCACGGTATCTTAGCAATTTTTGAACACAGATCAATAGGATGGATCGGAGAGGAGACGAAGCGTATGTGGTTATTGTATGCAGCTTTATCAGCAGTATTTGCCGCACTTACTTCTATTTTGGCAAAGGTAGGAATTACAGGTGTTAATTCTACACTGGCAACAGCTGTAAGAACTGTCGTTGTTCTGATTATGGCATGGGTCATGGTATTTGTATCCGGAACACAGACAGGGATACGAGGTATATCCGGAAAAAGCTGGCTGTTTATTGTTTTGTCCGGCTTGGCAACTGGTGCATCATGGCTGTGCTATTACAAGGCATTGCAGATCGGCAGCGCCTCGAAGGTCGTTCCGATCGATAAGATGAGTGTGGTTCTGACGCTGATACTGGCTTTTGTATTTCTGCATGAGCAGTTTACATGGAAATCCGCAGTTGGATCTATTCTGATCACAGCCGGTACTTTGTTTATGGTACTGTAAAGCCGGAGGAGACATAAAGTGAAGATAATGATAAGTGCCTGTCTGCTGGGCGAAAACTGTAAATATAACGGCGGAAACAATCGGCAGGAGCAGGCGGCAGCATTTGTGCAGCCGCATGAAGTCATAAAAATCTGTCCGGAAGTAATGGGAGGACTGGGGATTCCGAGAGTTCCGTCTGAGATCGGGAGTGACGGAATCGTATATTCAAAAGATGGAAGAAATGTTGATCGGGAATTTCGTCTCGGAGCTGAGAAGAGTCTCGCCATTGCCTTAAGAGAAAAGCCGGATCTCTGCATATTAAAAAGCAAAAGTCCGAGCTGCGGTGTTCATAAGCGTTATGACGGCACGTTTACGGGAACATTGACAGAGGCACCGGGAATTACGGCAGAACTGCTGATGCGGCATGGGTTTCGATGTATTGAGCCGGAGCAGCTGGAAGAATATGAATTGTAAAGGAACAGAGATATCTGGCAGAACTCCGTATTTTTGATTTTATTACTGTTAGTACAGATAATATTTTGTTGAAAATCGATCCAATCTCGTATTAAAATAATAAAAAAACGCCGATTGTAAAATGAAGTTGCACACTTAATAAAAAAATGATCCACAGGTTC
>JAUNAK010000060.1 GCA_030527665.1 Eubacteriales bacterium | reverse complement strand
TGCTGAAAGGACGCGATTCTTGACGAATCGCGCCCCAACTATTGACTTAGAACCCTTTTTATAGTGCTCTTCTTATATAATTTACTTAGAAAGGTGGTCGGAAACTGATTTCCGATTGCCCTCAATTTAATATTTTTCCAAAAAGAAATAGCATCAGACCTGAGGGAGCCGGATGCTATTTCTTTTTGTTATTATGCTGTTTTACTCTACATCCAACACAACTACCTGCGGATCAGCTTCGGTACACGGTTTCCATTCCGGAACGTCTTCTCCGTTCGGATCGCCGGTCTTCATGAAGTTGGTCCAGTAGGTTACCATTTTCTCGCTGAGTGCATGATCTGCATCGGTCATCGGTCTCCAGCAGCGGTCGAGTGTACCCTGCATATACCAGAGCTCTGCGGAATGGAAAGCACCCCACTGATCACCAGGAAGATGACGGGTGAAGTAATAGCAGTAGTTCTTATGTCCGGAACGTTTGGAGGTTTCGATACAGAAATCGATATTGGCCTGATACAGCGGTCCCGGTGTTCCGTTTTCCAGCATCTCCGGAGTAACAGCCAGATCATTCTCAACTGCACCGGCCATATACGGGATCGCACGTTCCTGTCCGTTCTTAAAGCACTCCACAACACTCTGCGGAAGTACATAGCCGTCCACATTCGGAACGATCGCCAGTCCAAGCCCCTCTCTGAAACACCTCAGCATGATCTGCATATTGTAGTCCAGGATCTTCTCAGCCGGCAGTGCACGAAGTTCCTCAGCAGAGCTGCATCCGGTCAGATCCACGAACCACTGACCGATCTCCTCTTCCTGCTGCAGAGTCGGAGTATACAGAACTCCGCCTCCGATCTCAATACCACTCTGCAGAATGGCTTTGGCGATCATCCCTTCGGTCAGAGGACTGGAGATCAGTACCTGTGTACTCATACAGCCGGCAGACTGTCCGTGAACGGTAATATTATTCGGATCACCGCCGAAAGCAGCAATATTCTCATATACCCATTTCAGTGCGGCGATCTGATCCAGGATTCCATAGTTTCCGGAAATACTCTTCTCGTTCTCCGCATCCAGAAGCGGATGTGCAAGGAAACCAAAAAATCCACATCGATATTCGATGGTAACCATGATCACACCTTTGCGGTTATAAGCCTCACCGCTGAACTCCTTCTCGGAGCTGTAGCCGCCGCCGAAACCGCCGCCGTGAATCCAGAAAGCAACCGGAAGGTTCTCGCCGCCCTCCTCCGGAACCCAGATATTCAGATACAGACAATCCTCACTCATTCCCGGATCCCAGGCCGGATCATCGTAGAATTCCACATCATAGCCCGCAATACCATCCTGCGGAGGCATCTGCGGTCCCTTCTGCATGGATTTCGGAGCAAAACGATCCGCTTTGAAGATTCCCTCAAAACACTCCGGCTCCTGCGGCGCCTTCCAGCGCAGCTCTCCAACCGGAGCCTTCGCATACGGAATGCCCTTAAAAACGATCGACTGATTCTCTTTGATACCCTCAAATTTACCGTACTTCGTACATGCAACCATAGATGTTATCTCCTCTCGTCCCTTTTGATCTCTTCTACAATATCAAAATACTCATCCGCAGCCCGTACCCGGCAGTCTCCGAACATCAGAGACAGATTCGGACTGTAATAGGGATCGCCTTTCTCCAGAATATCCGCCCATTTTTCACGGAACATACGGATCTCCTGTTTGAAGCGTTCATGCTTCTCCGGCGCTTCTTCCGAGCCGCGGCTCTTGGATTCGTAGTGGAACAGCTCGACAGCCGGATCCATGACAACGAGCTTTCCGGCTTTCCGCACCTTCAGACACAGATCCATATCGTTGAGGGCTACGCGGAAGTCTTCATCCAGACCTCCCACCTCATCATATACGGATTTTTTGATCATGAGACAGGCTGCCGTTACGGCGCTGACATCATGGATTGCCTGCAGATAACCAAAATAGCCGGCATCCCCGCGCATGCTCTCTGTCAGAATGTGTCCGGCAAAACCGCCCATGCCGATGACGGCACCGGAATGCTGTACGGTCTGATCCTCATAGTACAGTTTTGCACCGACGATACCGGTGTTCTCTCTTGTACAGTAGCCGAGCATTTCCTCGATCCATCCGCCGGTGATCAGTCTGGTATCGTTGTTCAGCAGAATATAGTATTCCCCCTCTGCATGTGCGATACCGAAGTTATTGACCTTTGAATAATTGAAAGGACCTTCCTCTTTATAATAAACAACTTTCACATTGCTGTGTGCAGCTTCCAGCTCCTTATAATAGGCAAAGGTCTTCTCTTCTTTGCTGTTGTTTTCAACAATGATGATCTCATAGTTTTTGTAGGTAGTCTTCTCCAGTACGGATTCCACACAGGTCCGAAGTGTGTCCACATGGTCATAGCTCGGGATGATGATGGAGACCTTCGGCTCTTCCGCAAAGTGCAGATGCGGACGGAACAGAATAAAGATTCCTGTGTACTCCAGTTCTGCTTCCATACCCAGCCGGCGGAAATGTTCCTCCACCGCCCGTTTTCCGGAGTCGATCGCATAATTCTTGCTGTCCGGATTGCCTGCAGTAGACTCTTCGTGGGCTCTCCAGTGATACAGCACCTTCGGAATGTGACAGATCCGGTCGGATTTCTCACAGCAGCGAAGGATCATATCCCAGTCCTGGGCACCGTCGTATTCCTTGCGGAAACCGCCCACTTCTTTCATAATTGCAGCCCGCGCTACAAAAATATGGCAGATATAGTTGATACAGGTCAGGAAGTCCGGATTATAGTCCGGTTTGAACCGCGGCGATGAGAAGATCTCACCTGACTCATCGGTCAGATCCTCATCGGTATACAGAATATCCGGTTTTTCCTCACTGTTGATAGCCTTGGCGATCTCGTACAGTGCATCCAGTTCCAGATAATCGTCGTGATCCGTCAGCATGATAAAATCACCGGATGCCATCTTGATCGCATAGTTTGTATTTCCCGCAATGCCGAAATTTTCCTTCAGGCGCTGATAATGGAAATAGCCTTCTGCATCCGCAGCAGCCTCTGCAGGATCACGCAGGTACTTTCCGTATACGGCTTTGATATGTTTTTCCACATCATCATTGGTACTTCCGTCTGCAAGGCAGAGTTCCCATCTGGTATAGGACTGGCCGATGATGGATTCCAACAGGGCATCCAGAAAGGCGATCCTCGTATTGTACAGCGGTATGCAGATCGAGATCAGCGGACGTTCCGCAAAGTTTTTCTGCTCCTCCCGCTGCTTTTCCAGTTCCTCCGGCTTGATCCGGTTACGGATAAACCATTTGCTGTATTCCTCTCCCATATCCTTCGGCGGATGGATGATGTGATTGATCGTAGCCTTTATTCCGTGACGGTGCAGATATTTCACACCGCGTTTCCAGTAGTCCGGATTCCGCAGCTTGGTCAGAAATGTCTTCTTCGGTGCGGCAGCCTTTGAATCGGCGGTATGGATCACCTGCCGCTCACTTCTGCCTCCGCCGGTAAATTCCAGCTGCAGGTCGGTGCCTTCCATTGCCTCATTGGCGACCAGCACCGTAAAGGCCGGCTCGGTCTCTTCGGTAATATGGCGGATCCGTTCCAGATCGAAGCGTCTGCCTCTCCTGATCTCGGCAGGAAGCTCCTCTCCCTTCATGTTCAGAACACGGATGCCGCATTCCTCATAAAAAGCAGTTGCCCAGCCGACGATCTTGGTAGTCTTCTCCCCTCTTCCCCAGCTCTCAACAGTGATCTGCAGAGACTGGTTGCGGAATTCCTCTTTCAGTTTTTCCCCTTTGCGGGATCGAAGTACCTTTCTGCGGTCTCCATATTCGGCGATCAGTGAAACCGTCCTGTGTGAAAGCACATTCTTTTCCGGTTCGGATACCTGCAGAATAAATCCGCATAAGGGATCGCAGTTTTTCAGTTCCGTCATCGACTCGATCACATCGGAACGGTCGATTTTTTTCAGTTCTGCAGGAATCTCCCTGTTCTGCTCATCGCAGAGCAGCAGGCGCACCTCGGTTCCGTCGGGACAGGCACACCAGCCGCTGACCCAGAGAACCGGATCCATATTGCCGCAGAATTCCATGGTATCAATATAATAGAGCAGATCTTTCATGCCGCTTTACTCCTTATCTGCCTTGAAACGATACGAAAAATCCGGATGAATGCGGGACCAGTTCGGATTGTAGCAGGGATCGCCTGCCTCCAGCAGATCTTTCCAGCGGAGTTTCAGCACCCTGGCTGCTTCTTCCAGTTCCGGACTGCCGGAATTCTCCGGTTTCAGACTCTCTACATCGGAGGTATCCGGAATATCCTCTCTGGATACATAATGATAGGCCTGTACATTCGGATCGAATACGATCAGCAGTTTCTTCTGTCCCAGTTTCAGACAGAAGTCCACATCGTAATAGTATCCCTTCAATGAATCGTCAAATCCGCCGACTGCCCGGAAATCCTCCTTGGACACCATCAGCAGTTCACCGGACACGGCGCTCATGTTCTGCTGTACGATCGCCTTGGAAAAACGTCCGTAGGCTTCTCTCGGCTGTCCCTGCATGATCAGTCCGGCAAAACCGGAAAGTCCCAGCACATAGCCGCAGTGCTCGACCGTATTATCTCTGTAGAAGGTCTTGGCACCGACGGCACCTACCTCTTTTCGCTGTACATTTCCGAGCATCCGCGGCATCCAGTCTTCCGACAGGATCTCCATGGTACTGCGTGTGAATACCAGATATTTTCCGTTTGCTTTTTCCGCTGCACGATTCAGCGCAGCAGCTGTATCTTCTCCCTCTTCGGGGATGACAGTGATCATATCATAGTCTTTATAGCCGGCCGTCTTAACGATCGACTGACGGCAGGTCTCCAGATTCTTTTCGGTTCCGTCATGCAGGATCAGTACGCTGACCTTTGCGGCATCCCGTACCGGATAGGTGGTTCTGTAATAGCCCAGTGCACCTTCGATCATCTCGACCTTGCATCCGGTCTCACCTGTACGCTCCAGATGGGCCTCAATGGCACGGCGTCCGGCTTCATAGGCATACATCTTGCTTTCCGGGTTCATGGCAACCGATCCCATGTGACAGCGCCACAGATACAGCACCTTTCGCACATGATAAACAGCTCTTGCCTTCTCGATACACTGGAAGATGAAATCGAAATCCTGTGAACCGTCAAATGTCTTACGGAAGCCTTCAGTGGATTTCACAATGTCTGCTCTTGCCATAAAGAAATGACAGATATAGTTGTTGGCACGGAACAGATCCAGATTGAAATCCGGTTTATAGGCCGGCTCAAAACGATCTTCCACATCCTCGGAGAATTTATCCTCATCGGAATAGAGGACATCCGCATCCTCATGGGCATTGATGATCTTCACCATCTCAAAAAGGGCATCTCCTGCCAGCAGATCGTCATGATCCAGCAATGCGATATAATCGCCGGTCGCCATCTCCAGAGCTGCATTGGTATTTCCAGCGATACCCAGATTTTTTTTATTGATCTTGTATACGACACGCGGATCCTTTGCATGATACTTTTTGAGAATATCCTCAACGACCGCATCACCCTCACTACCGTCGGCGATGCACAGTTCCCAGTTCGGATAGGACTGGATCCGGCAGGACTCGATCATATCGATCAGGAACTGCTTCGGTGTCTTATAGGTCGGAACAACGATGCTGATCTTCGGCTGCTTCTCAAATCCGGCAGCGATCTTCTTCTGCTCCCGAAGAAGAGCCGGGGTGATCAGCTGCTCTCTTCTGTGCTTGTCATAATTCGGATCGGTGGGTGCCAGACGTGCTTTTACATAATCCTTATATCCTTCTTTACCGAATTTTTTGATCAGAAAAGCGCTGTCCTTCTTCAGCTGCTCATCTCCGCGGCGCCACATATCCCATCTGCTGCGGTAATGGCGGAAATGCTCACGTATGCTTACGAAGAGAAACTCGATATCGATCTCCTCTTCCTGGACGATTCCCTCAAATTCCAGACGAAGTGTGTAATGGAGGCAGTCACCGAATTTGCACATCAGCTTGAAACCGCTCTCGTAATCCGGATGCTCCTGCAGGAACATCTTGTTGATGTCCGAACGGATCCGGTCTTCGCGCTCGTAGACCACTGCCTCTCCCTTATCGTTCAGAAGCGTCATCTTCACCTCTGCCGGAGCCAGCGAATGCGCCTTATACGCCAGTCTCCAGCCCTGGATGCGCACTTCATCGGAGTGCCAGAGATACACATCATCCACGTGGTACTGCAGTTCCGGCTCTGTGCGGAAATCATACAGGCAGGTATCAATGCAGGTCTCGGTTTTTTCCTCTCCCTGCACAAACCGTACCGTCAGCTGCTCATGGATCCGCTCTGCCGGAAATTCAAAAAAGATCGCAAAGCCCGGTTTTCCAAGTGTGTAATCCGGATAAACGTTCTTCAGATCCTCTCTTTCCATTCGACGGAAGTTCGTCGGCTGCAGCACTTTGCCGCCCAGCATGATCTCTGCATCCGCTTCACCGCCGTTTTTGAAAAATACCCATCCATAGAGCCCGCACTTGATCCGGTCTCCCACCTGGGTCGGCTTTATCTTATCCAGACAATAGACTGCACTTGCATTTTCTACAGGTGTATTCATGTTTATCATAGTTATCCCCTTTGTAATCCCTTACTTGCCCGGCATCTCTGCTCTGTTCCGACACTCCCTGTCATGAGGAACCTTCACAATAATGCCGTTATCTATTCCCGTTTCTTATTTCCACATTTTCGAAGTGATGATCTGCTCTTCAATGACAGCTTCCGTGTTCTGCTCCGGCAGCTCCCCGCTGCTGTCCGCTCCCCGCAGAACAGCCTCCAGCACATCCTGTCCAAGCCACAGAACCTCCATGGCAATTTCCAAGCTGCAGGCTCCGCTTACCGTTTCTCCTTCCGCATCCTCGATATTCCGGCTGAGTTCCACATAGATCTGCGGATCATGATGATCAAACACAAGCAGATTTTCCCCTGCCCGTCTGCCGTTGGACCGGATGACCGTCTCTGCTTTCCACTGCACATGCCGGTCGGACTCATGATGGAACAGCCGGTCCTGCAGCTTTTTATCCGGCCTGGAAACCGGACGTATCGAACGGATCCGGACGATACAGGGTTCTTCTCCCGGATCGATACGAAGCTCCTTCATCCCTGCCGGAACCGGAAATACGGTTTGGATCTCCCCGTCTGTAAAAATCGTTCGATAGGAATCCACGATCCGGTGGATCCCGTCATTTGTCCAGAACAGATGCAGCCATCCCTTCTGTACATGTCCTTTCGAGCGTCCCGTATAGATCGAAGTCTGACATACACCCGGCGTCAGGTCTTCATACATATTGTGAACGGCCACATGCTCACCTTCCGTATACCGCTGGAAGACATTTTCCATCTGCAGATAAGTCACCCGGTCATTCTGTGTGATTCCGAATCTTCCGTAAATATCCTTCTCCTTCAGGATCTGCCGGTAATTCTCCCGTTCCACGTAATAATGCAGGATACGGAACTTCAGATACCCGATCGGAATCGGAAAACGGAAGGTCCATTCATAATCGATCAATGTTTTCTTCTGCAGCAGCCCCATAATTCCGGTCTGCCGCCGTTCTCCGGAAAGAATCAGATTTGCCATGATCATATCGATATCCGACAACAGCAGCGACATGGTCTCCGGAGGAAAGGCCGGATGTTCTCCGAAGATCTGCTGCAGCTCCTCGCTTTCCTCGAAGGGGATCTGCTTTCTGTCATCGATCATCATATGCAGATACTTGTCGATTGCTTCCAGCGCCGCATCCGGTCCCTTGGACAGAAGGATATGATCCACCTCTGCTTCGTAGGTATGACCTTCGAGAAATTCCAGCTCCAGGCAGCGGTCATCGCCGGAACAGCGGTTAATGGAGATGCCGCTGCCCTTATAGTAGTTTTTCAGTTCCTCATAGAGACGCCTGATCTCTTCCAGATGCACTCCCGCAGCCTGGGAAGCAGCTTTTTTTCGCACCAGTTTTTTTCCGTTTTCATCCTGACAGATCATTGTCATCACCGAAAACCGCGGTGCACGTTCATTCGAATATTTGGTATAGATCGTCTTGTACATGCCCGCTCCTTATTCTGCCGTGATCAGAAACGAATTGGAAAACTGCGGAAACAACCCGTTCTCCGTCAATGTCTGCATGACTTTTGCCTCATCGAAAGTCGCCATTCGCATCTGCGAAAAATTCTTATAATCATTATCCGCGTCCTCGATCTCCGGAAGCCGCTGATCGGTAAAGATCTGCATGGCAAACAGATGATCCGGATACGGATAGGCAAATGTCACATGCCGGAATCCTGCATCATCCAGAAGTTCTGTCCATTCTTTCCTTGTGAAGGTCCGTACCCTCTCATCCGGCTCAAATCCTTCTATCCCGTGATAGTACGATGCGGAATGTTCCTCCTTGACCCCGGCAAAATATTTCAGTCCCAGGCGGTTCGGTACAGCAGCCAGAAACACACCGCCCGGACGCAGATGCTTCCGCAATGTTTTGAGAAACGTCTGATACGCCTTCATCGGCTCCTCTTCCGTCCGATAATACAGGGGGATCGTTTCGAACGATGCAATGCAGGTGATCAGATCAAATGTATCCTCCGACCGGTCCAGATATTCCTCCATGCTTTTGTCCACATAGGTAATGTTCCTGAACCGCTCATTCCGGATGGAATCGATCACACGAAGGATCGCATGCTCATCCAGTACGGTCACCGCTGCCGTCTCTTCCGCAAGCAAAGCGGTTATGCCCGGACAGCAGCCGATCTCCAGTACCTTCTCCTGACCGGAAAAAGGATACTGCCGGATCACATTAGCCCGAAGCTCCGACAGATGATACAGATAGGCATAATCCTTCTTCTCTGCAATCAGGGTACTGATATCGTCTCCGTGGAACTCCCGGAGATCCGCACCGATCGGTCCGATCGTCGTATCCCGGAACAAAGCCTCATCGGTATATTCTTTTATACGAAATCTGCTTTCGCTCATACTATACTCCAGTCTTTTCCATACAGCATTTGCCGCATGTCTTCGTCGCACATCTGCTCAGCCGGAAAACTCCCATATTCTGCACAAAGTGCAAAAACGTATCACTCCGTCCTGTCGTGCCGCGTGCATATCCGTTTACGTAATTCACTTTTCCATCGGCAAGAACACACGCCGGCATTACGACAGCTCCTGCTTACGGCTGCTCACCCGGCAGCAGAAAATTATCTGCCGACGGATTCAGATTCGGATTATAGAAAGGATCCTCTCCCAGATCCATGCTGTGTTTTGCATACATGGCTGTCCGCTCCCGGATCAGACGTTCCATTTTCTGTTCGTCCATGGCATCCACACCACGGCTGACGGACTCGTGATGATACAGGATCACATCCTGGCGCACCACATTGTAATATCCTTTCTCATAAAGAGTATAACAGAGATCCACATCGTTGTAGGCAACCGCAAAATTCTCGTCCAGACCGCCTGCTTCTCTGTACTTCTCTGCAGATACAAGGAGACAGGCACCGGTTACTGCCAGATAATTATAAAGCAGACGATTTCTGCCCATATACCAGTCCTCATCATCACAGCGATGGATGCAGTTATGGGAAGGACCTCCTGCCAGATTGGTTATTCCGATATGCTGGATCGTCCGGCTTCCCGGATACAGCAGCTTGGCTCCTGCGGCACCGCAGTTTTGTCCGGAAGCCTGTCCTTCCAGAATCCGAAGCCAGTCATCCTGCAGGATCTCCATATCATCGTTCAGCAGCAGAATATATTCTCCGCTCGCTGCCTCCGCACCGATATTGCACATCCGTGAAAAATTAAACGGCATCGGCTGATAGAGATACTTCACAGGGATATTGTCAGAAAACGCAGCTTCCAGATACTGCTCGATCGCATTTTTATTTTCCTCGCTGCTGCCGTTATCCACCAGAACGATCTCCACCGACGGATAGTCGGTATGCAGACGAATCGATTCCAGACACTGCTGAAGGATCTGCACATTGTCCTTGGACGGAATTACGATGCTGACAAGCGGCAGTTCCGCGTCTGCCTTCCGTCCGGCTGTCCGATCCGCATACCGGATCCGGTAACCGCCTTCTTCTGTTCTGGCATCCACAGGGATCTGATGCAGACGGATCTGCTCCGGATCCGCTTTTCGAAGGACCTCGACCGTACCCGTATATCCCCGGCGCTCCAGATATTCCTCCAGCATTTTTTTGCCTGCCGCAATATCCTCTGCACGGTACAGACTATCCCCTTTTTGCTTCTGATACAGAAGCACCTCCGGGATATGACAGATCTTTGCTCTTTCTGTGCCAAAATCCTCTGCCGGGTCCAGAACACCGGTCTCCTCCAGATAACGGATCGTAAAATCCCATCCGACCATCTGTCCCAGTCCCTCCCGGAACCGGAGATCTCGTTTTCTTACCTCCTCGGTCCGATAGACAGCCGTTCTGCCGATATAGTTCATTGACAGAAGCAGATCCGGAGACCAGTCCGGTTTAAAAAAAGGACGGCATGTACTGCCGTCCTTT
The DNA here is from genome assembly GCA_030527665.1 of Eubacteriales bacterium. Classification (GTDB taxonomy): domain Bacteria; phylum Bacillota; class Clostridia; order Lachnospirales; family Lachnospiraceae; genus Bilifractor. Next base: position 7,794 of record JAUNAK010000060.1, on the reverse strand, counting down.
TCCAGTCGATCTTCGTCTGCATATGCCAGAACAAGGTCAGCAGCATGTTTGATTTTTTCTGTAAAAAGCGTGAGGGCATTCTCCGACAACCGATCCCGGCTGCCGATGACCATAAACCAGTCTGTCGCCACATCCTGAATCGCGCGATTGATCTCGGAAACCGGCTTGTCAGCCTTCCGGATCACCGTGATCATATCATTGCCTTCACTCTTCTGCCAAAAACGAAAAATATGCATGGCATTCCCTCATTTTCTTTCTGCTGCCAATTTTATTCACTTACTTTCTGAATATCCACATCCGAGAACATATCAAAGAATCCAACCGTATCCTGATCGGAAATAACCATTACACTGACCATATCGTAGCAGCGATGGTGTGCAAGCAGATTTCCGTTCTGATCAAAGCTTGTACAGCTCATGGAGAGCAGATACTCTCCGCCCTGGAGATTCATCTTCTGCTCGAAGGTACAGGTATAGACCTCTCCCTCCTTCGCCAGCGGAACAACGGCCTTCTCATACATGGTATTGGTACCGGTGATATCGATACCCCGTACATTCTTGAATGTATAGGTAAAGATCGGATTTTTCACATCCCGGTTAAAGCGAACCTTGGATGTCAGTGTAAAGGTGGAACCCTTGATAATGCTGCTGGTCAGATTTCCATCCTCATCCCGGATCGCGAAATCGATCAGCTCAGCATCATGATCACCGTACTCATTCAGATGCGGATTCAGCTGAAAAGCTTTTTTCCAGTTTGTGGAATCCGGATTGATCTCCTTCAGTGAATATGGATTTTCCGCCGTATGTGCGATCTTCGGCGCATTCGGATCAGCAGCCGTATCGATGGCAGTGCCCTTATACTCTGCTTCGATCTTCTGTTTGTCTTCTTTGGAACCGGACAGGATCTTCTTGTACAGATTGATCATATCCTTCGGTGTTCCTTCTGCCAGTTTTTCACCCTTATTGAAGAGTACGACCCGGTCACAGTACTTGGAGATACTGTTCAGGTCATGACTTACAAACAGGATCGTCTTACCGGCTTTTTTGAACTCATCGAATTTCTGATAGCACTTCATCTGGAAGAAAACGTCTCCGACGGAAAGTGCCTCATCGACTACCAGGATCTCCGGATCGATATTGATTGCCACCGCAAACGCAAGACGGACAAACATACCGGAGGAATAGGTCTTTACCGGCTGATATACAAAATCACCGATATCGGCAAAATCCAGAATATCCTGGAGCTTGGCGGTTACCTCATCCCTGGAATAGCCCATCATGGTACCGTTCAGATATACGTTCTCGATACCGGTATATTCCCCGTTGAAGCCGGCTCCCAACTCCAGAAGGGCAGAGATTCTTCCGTCGATCTCAACGTTTCCCTCTGTCGGGTTCAGAACACCGGTAATGATCTTCAGGATCGTGGATTTTCCTGCTCCGTTCGTACCGATGATTCCCACCGTCTCACCACGGCCGACATTAAAATTAATATGATGCAGAGCATAATGCTCTCTGTATTTCTTCTGTTTGGAAAGTCCGAGAGCCTCCACTACCCGATCCTTGTTGCTGGAATACAGCTTGTACATCTTGCTGACATCCTCTACACGGATCGCATATTCCGGACGTTCCTTCTTTGTTTCTGCGGAAGCCTCCGCAGTCATCTCTTCTGTCTTTTCAGTCATTTTATCTGCCATATTTTTTCCTTGTTTAACTTCACGCTCTGCCTGTTACAGAACATCCGCAAAATGCACTTTCAGCCGGCGGAAGATCGTTGTGCCGACAGCAAAGATCAGAATAGTCACTGCCCAGAAATAGATCGTTACATTCGGTCTCTGCCAGAACCAGTTCTGATTGATCAGTGCGTCTCTGTAGCCCATAACCACATAGTACATCGGATTCAGCTTCAGCAGCACCCGTACCGGTGTGGAAAGATTCATCGCATCGATATTCCACATGATCGGTGTAAACCATACACCTACCTGCATGATAATATTTACGATCTGCGCCGTATCACGGAAAAATACATTGATGGAACAGAACAGATACGTCAGTCCCATGACCAGTACAAACATACAGAACGTATAGTACAGCATCTGGATCATATACAGGTCCGGATAATAGCCGTACAGCGTGTACATAAAGATCGTAAATGCTATAAAGAACAGATGCACAAAGAATGCCGATACGATCTTGACGATCGGCAGACAGCTGATGTTGAACACAACTTTTTTTACCAGATAGCTGTATTCCATCATAACACCGGTTCCGGTCGTAAATGCATCGGAGAAAAAGAACCAGGGTACCAGACCTCCCAGCAGCCACAGTACAAACGGAACCGCAATACCTGCTTTTGTTCCCTGGGTGCCGGCATTCAGTGCCTTTTCAAATACGAACCAGTATACAAACACGGTTACGATCGGCTGTACAAATGCCCAGATGGTTCCGAAAAGAGAACCGGCAAAGCGAGTCTTGAAATCATTCTTCGCAAGGCGGAAAATAAGTCCCCGGTTCTGCAGCACTTCCCTCGGCACGATCATAAAGGACCGCAGCGTAAGGATCAGCAGCAGAGCCACCAGATCAGTCAGCAGACACAGCAGCAGACGCTGGATCTTTACACCTCTCGATTTTGCATTCGTAATTACACGCAGGGTATTCTCTGCATCTACATCCTTCAGAATGATCTGGTTATCATCTTCGGAAGTAATAACCACAAATCCATCCTCACCCGGTCCGATGGACACGCCTTTCACTTCTGCCGTGTCTTCAAACAGATCATATGTATTCAGCAGTGCTGTTTCCGAATCCAGGTGCAGATTTTCAACACGAATGGTCTGTCCGGCTCTGTCACAGAGATCCAGACGAATCTTTACGGTATCCGCCGGAATGGAAAATCCCATATCCAGTTTCTCCCCTGTGCGGTCATATCCGGCCTGACGAACTTCCCCTTCGTTGTACTCCAGCCCTTCCGGATCGGAAGCACGCAGATAATAGAGTCTTGCAGTAAACGCCTGATCCGACTGTCCGGTCATCCAGAATGCAATGTTCTCATTGCTGTAATCGGTCGGCAGACGCAATATGGCAATATTGACGGCAGCAGCAAGAATTACCAGCAGAATGCGTACCAGTAAATGCTTTTTATTCATATCGTATACTCCCTTGCAGGGACCCTTTGCGGCTCCCTGTATTTCCGTTCTCGATCAATGCTCAGCAGCCTCTTTTCTCCAGCAGCTCCTTGTAGCTCCAGTTAACCTTATCCTTCTCGGACAGGATCAGATCTGCCTCTGTCATTCCTTCCGGCATCGGCCATTCTACACCAACATCCGGATCATTCCACATCAGACCGCCCTCATCGTTCGGATGATAGAAATCGGTTACCTTATAGCAGAACTCCGCATAATCGGAAAGAACGATAAATCCATGTGCGAAATCCTTCGGAATGAAGAACTGTTTTTTATTCTCCTCTGTCAGCTCGACACCATACCATTTACCGAAGGTTTTGCTTCCTTTACGAAGGTCTACGGCAACATCAAATACGGAACCCTTGATGCAGCGAACCAGCTTGTCCTGCGGATACTGCAGCTGGAAATGAAGACCTCTGAGAACACCTTTTCTGGATGCACTCTGATTATCCTGTACAAATTTGCAGTCAATACCTGCAGCCGCAAAATCATTGTAGTTGTAGGTCTCCATAAAATAGCCTCTGTTATCACCGAAAACGGTCGGCTCGATCACATATAATCCTTCAATTCCGTTGCAATTCTCTGTAACTTTGATCTTTCCCATGATTCGTATCCTTTCTTATCTGTTCCTTTACTATTTTCCTGCTTCCACTGCATACCAGCCAATGCCTTCTGCATTCCATCCATTCTGCGCAAGCCAGTCATTTTCCCCTTTGGAAGTTGTATAGTTATGCGAACCGGCAGATGCATTGGGATTGTACTGCCGATACAGCGGGTAACGCTCCGCCGAATCCGAATACCAGCCGATGCCTTCATCCGACCAGCCAAGACGCAGCAGATAATTCCGTTCTCCTTTATTCTGGGTATAATGATGGTCTCCCGCATTGGAGTTATACAGTCGATATACAGGCTTTGAAGAGGTTCGCGGAGCTACCCATCCGAGTGCCTCGTCCTTCCAACCCTGCTCGACAAGTGTGTGTTTCTCATTCACCGATCCGGTATAGAAATGCTCACCGGAATTGGGATTATACAGACGATACATTCCTGTACAGACTTCGCTCTGCTCATAGCCAAAGAGCTGTGTCCAGTACCTCGTTCCATCCTTATAAAAGCAGCCGACACCGATCGTCGTATAGGAATCTCCCATAATATTCGCATAATGTCCCGGGGAATTCATCCACCCATCCATGACCATGTCAGGATTGAAATATCCGGCGGCAATATTCTCCGCATAGGCATATACATCTTTTCCTTCCATAATCGAAAAACACATGCTTCCATCCGGGCGCATATGACTGAAGCTCGCTGACAGCTCTGCGGCTCTTTTTTCTGCTCCCTGCATCAGCTGCAGATCCATTGTCAGCGGCTGCAGTCCCTGCTTTGTACGGGCCGCATTAACCAGTTCCATCACTTCAAAAGCGGAGGCCCTGTCCAGATCTCCTTCATAAACAGTACCATCCACCTTTACATCCGCAGATACAGACTCTGCAGACAGGGGAATCCCAAAACTCAGAAGCATTACCAGTGCTGCTTTTTTTATAAATTGTCCACTCCGTATTCTCTTTTTCATGCACTCTCCCTGCTGTACGTTTTCTACGCTTATAAAGGAAACGTTTATCCTCTATAAGACACATACCAAAACAGTATTTGCCAAATTTTGATTATACGTCAACTTATACTTATAAACAAGTTTTTTATATGTCCTGTACCGCTGCTGCCAAATGTCTCAGAAACTTTTCTCGTATTTGCGATGCAGAAATTTCGCCTGCAGAAACGAGAGTATCTTCCGTTTCCAGTTGATCTCCCCGATATACAGATAGGGGATCTCACGGATCTCCTCTCTGCGGATCCGTCCCGTCTCCACCTGCCGCCTGAGCCATACATTAAAGAGACGTTCACTGACTCTTCCCGCATAGCGCCGTTCAAAATCGCTCATCCCGGCTGTATCCACACGGTCTTCCAGCTTTTCCAGAATATGGAAGAGCCATTCGCAGTAAGCATCGGAAAGTTCCTTCGGCATCAGGTACATATTGAAAATATAGGCGCTTCTCGCTTTCATGCAGGCATCAAAGGATGCCAGATACTCCGGACAGGATTCGTTCATGATCTCTCTTACCAGATCCAGCTGCCGGCCGTCAAAGGTATGTGCATAATGAGAATACACGCTTTCAATAAAATATCTTCTTTTCCGCGGAACCAGCACCTTGTATCTTTTCAGAAGGCGCTCCGCCTCCGACCCGGTAAGAACCGAAGCCATTTTTCCGTACTTCTTCTGATAATTTCTGCTTTTCACCGTGAAATATCTGCGGTAATGGGCAAGCCCCAGATAAGAGGCATCCAGATTTTTCCATGCCCAGTACAAACCGGTAAGTTCACAGTATACCGGATTTTTTCCGCTTATATTTTCCCCTGTATCGTCACGGACAAATCCCGGAAGCACATCCTTGTGTACACTTCCCACATGCATGGGCAGGTACATGGGATCCTCCGGAACCTCACATTCCTTATGACAGGCAATGAATATTCGAACTTTCATCGTTTATTGAGCTCCCTCCTGTTTAAAAACAGCAAACACGGTGCGGAACAGGATCCGGATATCCAGCAGCGGTCCCTGATGATCTACATAAAACATTTCCATCCGCTGTCTTTCTCCTGTCTCATAGGTTGCATTATTGCGGGCATAGGCCTGCCAGTAGCCGCTTAATCCCGGTTTGACACTGAGCAGCTTTGCCACATCTTCTCCGTAGATCCGTGTCTCCTCTTCTACGACCGGCCGCGGTCCGACAAAGGAGAGCTCTCCCTTCAGAATATTCAACAGCTGCGGCAGCTCGTCCAGACTGCTCTTGCGAAGAAAGGTTCCGAATCCGGTAATTCGAGGATCATTATCGATCTTAAACTCCCGCCGGTACTGCTCCAGCTGCTCTGCTGTGAGCAGAGCCTCCAGATTGCCGGTATTCTGTTTCATGCTTCGGAATTTATATACTTTAATACGCTTTCCGCCCTTTCCGATACGGCTGTGACCATAGAAAGGGTTTCCTCCGTCATCACCGATGATCAGAATCATGAGAATCAGAAAGACCGGAGACAGAAGCAGCAGTGCCAGCAGCGATCCACAGATATCGACCAGCCGTTTCGCCCCCAGATAGACCATATAGCCGAAGGTCTTCTTCCTGGAATAGGTGCTGTGATCATACTGCATCGGTGCACGGAAGGTTAAGGTCTCCTGAATAAATGCAGCTTCTTCCTCCATCCAGGATTCCGGCATCTTTCTTCTGTATCGGAAAGTCAGTATTTTCAGAATTCCGCGAAGCAGAATATAAAAGTCAAATTTCAGATTCCAGTTATGGATGTAACGATTTTCATCAAACAGTCCGTCTTCCTCATATGTATGCAGTGTCCACAGCCCCATAATTCCCGGTCTGGTGCACAGGTTACGAATAATTTTCGGATTGTATCCCTGAAATTCATCCGGCGAACAGGCACGGGGACCGATCACACTCATATCACCGACCAGAATATTGTAAAGCATCGGCATTCCATCCAGCCGAAGGGCACGAAGTACTTTTCCAACCGGTGAATACGGACTTTTCTGTTTCTGTATTCTGGCTTCCGCATCCATCCGAAGGACACGGAAACGATACTGCCGGAAACGACGTCCGCTTTTTCCGATCCGAATGACAGGAACCAGAAGCGGTCCACGGGAAAACAGCAGATCCGCCAGACCGACCAGAATCACAAAAACGACCAGAATCGGCATAAACAGCAGTGCAAAGAGAATATCCAGGCATCGTTTTGCCGCAATCGGCTTTCCGCGGACAGGCATTGGGGCCAGATAACTGACTACCGCACATTCTCCCAGATAATCAAACATCCGTGTAGAATCTGTAAGATTGAAATCATCCAGACTGAGATACACCGTCTTGCCGAAATCCCTCAGCTGTTCTGTCCACTGTTTACGATTCCGGACCAGATCAGTTCCCAGAAGTACCGAGTCGGTTTCCGATAAGGAAAGAATATGCAGAATATCACTGCTCCAGGGAATGACCGGTATACCCGGGACACGGATCGTATCTTCCCTTGCGTCCACAAGAACGATACCCGCGATCTGAAATCTCCAGTCCCTGGAATCGTTCAGTTTTTCAAGGAATTCATCGATCCTCTTTTTTTCCGTTACCAGGTAGATCTTTTCTGCCCCGCGGCTCTTCCTGTATTTGGGAAGGATCGCCTTTTTTACGATAATCCGGAAGGCACAATCCAGCAGAAATGCGATCGTAAAAAACAATGCTACAAAAACACGGGAATACCTGTCACTGGTCTTGGAAAAGAACAGAAGAACCACATCCAGAACAAAGACCGGCAGAAGCATTTTCATAACTGCCAGAAACTCGGCTCTTCCTCTTCGCAGGATATAGTTATCCCCGGAGATCAGACCTGTCATAACAAGTATATAGGATCCGATCGTCGTAAAAAGGAAAGGGAGATATACCCGAATATGCGGCATTACATACAGATTCGGAAGCATTCTTCGAATCGCATATGCGATCAGAAATGCAAACAGAAATGCAAGCATATCCGATATATACATAAAATAGGATGATACACGTTTCAGATTACCC
>JAUNAK010000059.1:7998-18478 GCA_030527665.1 Eubacteriales bacterium | reverse complement strand
GAACCTGTGGATCATTTTTCATATCAAGTGTGCAACTTCATTTTACAATCGGCGACTTTTTTTCAGCTGAAAAAGTCGGACTTTTTTTCGACAGAATCTGTCGTTATTTTATCTCCGTCTGCCTTGTTTTCCATAAGCGGGAAGACAGCAAACGGCACTCTCCTGAGATGCTTTGATCTTTTCTGAGACGTTTTGCTCTCTTCCGAGATTCTTTACATCAAATGTGATTCTTTACATCAGATGGAAGTGCTCAAAGGCAGCATATAATCCATCCTCTGTCACACTCGGTGTCACATAATCGGCCATTGCCTTGAGCTGTTCATTTCCGTTTGCCATGACAACACTTGTTCCTACGGTCTGGATCATTTCCAGATCGTTCATGCTGTCACCGAAACCGAAGGTATCGGATACATCCATACCCAGATGTTCGCACAGACGCAGGATACCTCTGCCCTTGTCAAAGGCACGGTTGATCATCTCACCGTTCAGACAGGCCGGCTCGGTGATCGTCTGCACACAGAAGTTGAATTCCTCTTCCAGACAGGCTTTTGCCTTTTCCAGCTGCTCTGCCTGCCGGCACATGAAAACGACCTTGTAGATCGGGCGGCCGTCATAGAGCTTCATGCTCTTGATGCCAAGATTTCCGGCAAGTGCCGCACGCCAGCGCATGATCTCACTGTTTCCGCCTTCGCTTTCTGCCAGAAATGCTCCCAGATCGTCATCTCCGAAGGATCCGTCCTTTGCTTCAATGGTACAGAACACACCGCTTTCATGCAGTGCATCCAGTGCCAGATCCCTCTGCCGGTCGGTCATCGGCATGTCATAGATCACCTCGTCACCACAGGTCACATAACCGCCGCCGCAGCCGACAAATCCGTCAAATCCGTACTTCAGAAGCGGAGCAAGCATATCCGGGTTTCTACCGGTGCAGAGGAAAACCTTATGTCCTGCCTTCTGTGCCGCATGAACAGCCGTGAGCGCACTTTCCGGCGGCACATTGCTGCCGGGTTCTGTCAATGTTCCGTCAATATCCAAAAAAATCAGTTTTCCTGCCATCTTTATACGCATGAGCTGATCATCACAAAAGGATCCGCTCATCTCCTTTCTCACAGATTATCTCCTCAGATCGAATCACGTTCTATAACCATATAGCCAAGCTTGTTCTGATACGGAGGAATATATTCATTCTTGTTCTCGATACACTGGAAAAGCATTTCCGCTGCATCAACACCGCATTTTTCATGCTGCAGACGAACAGATGTCAGCGAAGGAGTTACCAGAGCATCCGCCCAGTCATCTCCGATTCCGCAGATACTGATGTCATCCGGAAGCTTTTTTCCGGCTTCCATAAACATCCGCATAGCCCCGAGTGCAAGTTTGTCCGTTGCACAGATCACGCCGTCCGTATCCGGATACTCCTCCAGGATCCGTTTGCCGCATTGATAGCCGCTCTCCACCGAATAATCCAGAGCCAGCAGCTTTGCAGCGGACAGACCGGATGCCTCCAGCACATCAAAAGCACCTTTTCGACGGGCAACACCGGTTGCCAGATCTCTCTCGTTTACACCGACATAGACGATATGTCTGCGTCCTCTCTCCACCATTTTTTCCGCCAGAGCGGAAGCAGCTCCGTAATCATCGTGATAGACACAATGCAGATCCGGAAAATTCTGTCCTGTAATTACCAGCGGTACCGAAAAGGATTGAAAAAGTTCTTTTTTCTCCGGAGTAAGTGCCGTACCCATCAGGATCACACCGGAGACCTGATTCTCCTGCATTACTTTTAACAGTCGGGTCTCCTCTGCATCATTTCCCACTGTGGAACAGAGAATCAGACTGTATCCCTTCTCCGTAGCATAGCGGCTGATTCCGGCAACAACTCGGGAGACGGAGTAGGAATTGATTCTCGGAACAATGACACCGATCTGCTTCAGCAGACCGGTACGAAGCGTCTGCGCAACCGGATTCGGACGATATCCGGTCTCTTCGACCACCTTACGAATCCGCTGCGCCTTCTCCTCGCTGATCGATCCCCCGTTCAGATAACGGCTGACCGCAGAAGGAGAAACATCCGCAAGCCGGGCAATATCCTTCAAAGTAACCATACAGTCTCTCCTATGCTGCAACGTTTATTCAGTTACGGATCATGTGCAGATGCCGTGAGCAGGTGCTCTGAGGCCGCCGGCACTTAGCGAGTGCAAGCCCCGGCGCAGCACGAGCTTAGTACCGCTGCGTGCACTATTATCGCGAATCTCGAAGAGGATTCGCACGCGAGTTCGGCAGCTGCGGAGCAGCAACCTTTGCCGAACCCTGCGATCTGCCAGAGGCTTATCTCAGTCGGAGAGCCGACTGAGATAAGCGGGAGCGTGCCTGTGATGGCATTGCACACGATTCGTAACTGTTCACCATAAGCAATTAATTCTCTTTTCCCTGCTCTCTCTTACCCTTAGTTGTAGCGTTTTACAAGCCAACGGAACTCATACGGCCACATATGCAGGCTGTTTGCGGACATCTCCTCACCGGTAAGCAGATCCTCATAGGTCTCATACTGGTTCAGGTGTGCGGTCTGCCAGTCGCGGCTGAAGTTGAATACTGCCAGAAGTTTCTCACCATTATAGTAACGTCCGATGGCAAGAATGCTGTCATTAAAAGTATCCAGTGTCCATGTATCGGCATCTGCATGGAAAGCCGGCTCAGATGCACGGAGCTTCTCCAGCTTGCGCAGTGCCGGATAGATCGAATTCTCGTCACGTTTTTCAGCGGCATTCCAATCGAAGTTTCCTCTGTGGAGATAACGACTGTCCTCGCATTTGATCGGATCATTGTGATAACTGTAATCATTCAGCTGTCCCAGCTCGTCACCGGAATAGATGATCGGCAGACCGCTCTGAGTCAGCAGGAAGGCATGCAGCATGATATCCAGCTGACGGCTCGCCTCGGATCCGGTCTCCATGCCGCAAAGGCTTGCGGTTGTTCCGCACTGACGTGCATCTCCCAGACGGGGATCATCGTTGTACAGCTCACCTCTGGACTCACTTCCGAATACGTGTCCGCAGAAGTAATCACTGAGGAATTTCTTATGCGGAACCTCGGAGATGCCGAACTGTTTCAGGAACTGATAATCCAGACCCCAGCCGATATCGTCGTGGCAGCGCAGATAGTTCAGGAAGGTGTACTGACTCGGAAGTGCAAAAACGGTATCCATCTGACGGCGGATCAGTCGAGCATCCTGTGTGGCAACGGTATGCCAGGTCGTACACATGGTCGTAACGTTATACAGCATATGGCATTCCGGAGAATCGGTGGTACCGAAATACGGAACGACTTTATCCGGCTCCATAACAACCTCACCCAGAAGCAGAACACCAGGACATACGACCTGTGCTGCAAGGTTCAGCAGACGAACCAGTGTGTGTACCTGCGGCTGGTTACGGCAGTCGGTATGCAGTGCTTTCCAGATATACGGTACCGCATCCAGACGAATAACATCGATACCCTGGTTGCACAGATACAGCATATTCTCAGTCATATCATTCAGAACGGTCGGGTTGCAGTAGTTCAGATCCCACTGGAACGGATAGAAGAAGGTCATAACGACTTTATTGGCTTCCGCACACCAGGTAAAGTTACCCGGTGCAGTTGTCGGGAATACCTGCGGTACTGTCTCCTCATAGAGTGTCGGAATATCCCAGTTATCATAGAAGAAATAGCGCTGCTGATACTCTACTTCACCGGCTTTTGCCTTTCTTGCCCACTCATGCTCATCACTTGTGTGGTTCATAACAAAATCGATGCAGACAGCAACGTCTCTTTCATGGCATTCATCTGTCAGTGCAGCCAGATCCTCCATGGTTCCGAGCTCCGGATTTACTTTACGGAAATCAGAAACTGCATATCCGCCGTCGCTCTTCTCCTTCGGGCTCTCCAGAAGCGGCATCAGATGCAGATAATTCACACCGGATTCCTGAATATAATCCAGATGCTCCTGTACACCCTTCAATGTACCGCCGAAGCACTGTGTATAGATCTGCATTCCCAGACGATCCTGCCGTTTGTACCAGCCCGGATCAGCTTCTCTTGCCTTGTCGATATCCTTCAGACAGGAACGACGCTCGCTGTACATTCTCTTCAGCATCTCACAAAAATAGTTGTACGCATTCTCGTCATGATACAGCTCCGTATAGATCTGATGAAGCTCTGCCTCATGGGCTTTCAGACGCTGTTCAAAGGGATCTGTTGTTTTTTTTGCGCTCATTTTGCACCTCCTGCTATTACCTGCTAAACCTGCAATTAGAAGATGACAGCCTGCCATCCTTTTTATACATTTACGTTCTTGCAATCGTTTTCATTGTAGAGTTTCAGCAGTGCTCTTGTCAAGTTTAACTGGTTATTTTGAACAAAGATTCCAAAAACGCTCGCTGTAATCTAGGACAATTAAACAACCGTATAATTATTAACTTGAGAAACACGCTTTGCGAGTTTCTCAAGTTGCCGCGGCATTCACCGAGTGGACAAGCAAGCTTGTCCGTTCGGCGAATTACTCGCGCAAAAGCAAAGCGGGGACAGTTTTTTCCTGTACCCGCTTTGAAATCTTCCTGTCATTTTCTTGCTGTTTTTTCTACGATCCGGCCGCCTCGATAAGCATCCAGCAGCAGCTTCAGCTCCTCGATCCGCTCCCGGATCTTTCTGCCGGCATCGGTATCGCCAACCGTCAGGCGCCGTGGAGCATTCATGACCATGATCTTGTCCGAATGTATATCCGTCTCATTGCGGATCGCCTCCTCCGTCGAAGTGAACGGCTTGTGGGCTACCAGCTGCATGCCGTAGGAATTGTAGATCAGTGTATATCCTGCAATGCCGGTCTTGGTCTGGTAAGCTCTGGAAAAACCGCCGTCGATGATCAGCACCTTGCCTCCGCATTTGACCGGACTTTCACCGGAACTCTGCAGCACCGGCACATGACCGTTGACGATATGGGCATCCGTGCCCAATCCGAATTCCTCCAATACCCGGTTCATGACTGTTTCATTCTCCAACAGCCGGTAGTAGGGATTTTTCCTCTCCACATGAGTCTCCGGCTCTTTCAGAAAATACCGTTCGAAAGTGGCCATTTTGTCCTTGCCGAAAAGCGGGGATTCCGGGCTGCTCCAGATCCACCAGAGAATATCCCGCCCTTTTTCCTGTTCTTCATCGTCTACGGCAAAAAATCCCTTGCGGACATATTTCTCCAGCTCATCGTACAGTGCTTTTCCTGCATATACCTTGCCGTATACTTCTACTTTTTTGAAATTGCCTTCTTCATCCAGCGGAATGCATCCGTGATACAGCAGGTTGTTATTGTACGTACTGTACAGGTTTCCCTTGGACAGGAAAAGATTCATATGTGCCCGAAGCTTCTCACACTGCATGAAGGCATTCTGCAGCCGATCCATGACCTCCTGTTCCTGCTCCGTCAGCTTATAGGGATCAGAAGGATCGATCGTCGGGAAATTGCTGTCCAGAAGCACATATTCCTTTCCATCCAGCAGGATCGTTCCTTTTTCATAATCGATCTTGTCCAGCAGCAGTCTCTTTTCCATATGGAATTCCGGATGCTTCCGAATCAGCTGCCCCTCCAGCTTGAACTGGATGACCGTGATTGCTTTATGCATCTTCTTGTTCAATTCGTTCTCGCCTGCCAGATGACCGGTATTGTTCTCTTTGACCTTGAACAGATCACAGGGATCCTCCCGGTACACCTCCGTGGAGAAGGTGGCCAGCGGAATCATGTTGATACCGTAACCATCCTCCAGAATATCCAGATTTCCGTACCGGGCACTGTTGCGAAGAACGGTAGCGATACAGGCCTGGGATCCGGCACAGGCTCCCATCCAGACGATGTCATGATTGCCCCACAGCACATCAAAAGAATGGTAGGTCATCAGCCGGTCCATGATCCGGTCCGGTCCCGGCCCCCGGTCATAGATGTCCCCGAGAATATGGATGTGATCCACCACCATTTCCTGAATCAGATAGCTGATGGCAATAACAAAATCATCCGCTCTCCGGATATCGATGATCGTATCCACGATAGCACTGTAGTACGCTTCCTTATCCAGAATCTCCGGCTTCTCGGTGATCAGTTCTTCGATGATATAGGCATAGTCCTTCGGGAGAGCTTTCCGCACCTTCGAGCGGGTGTACTTGGAGGAAGCCCGCTTGCAGACTTCAATCAGGCGGTACAGGGTCACCTTGTACCAGTCCCGCATATTAGGTTCCGTTCTGCGGATCAGCTCTATCTTCTGCCTCGGATAGTAGATCAGTGTTGCCAGCGAATTCTTATCCTTTTCGCACAGTGTTCGTCCGAAAACATCGTCGATCTTTTTCTTCACCGCACCGGAACCGTTTTTGATCACGTGCGTAAATGCTTCGTATTCCCCGTGGACATCGGTGATAAAATGCTCCGTGCCCTTCGGCAGGCACAGAATTGACTGCAGATTGATGATCTCCGTAGATGCAGCTGCAATCGTGGGATAGATCTCCGACAGCCGTTCCAGATAACGCTGTTCATCTGTACTGAATCCCATAAAAAGTCCCCTCCTTCTTCGATGCTGACACATTCCTTTATGTTCTCCATTATAACATTCCGCTTCCCCGGAAAACAGTACACTTCCCATCCAGACAAAGAAACCTGCACAGCAAAACTTGAACGGCGAAAAGCAGGGAGGAGCCCTTCGTTTCTTCGATGGGCTTCTCCCTGCTTTTTTCTCTGTTTTACACAGCTTTCTGTTTAACCGGTATACCGCTTTCCAATGTTCACATTGTAACGCTGCACTATCATCGCCATCCGGTACTGTCAGAATGCAAAATCAAACAGCGAGATCTGATTGGTCTCCGGCAGATCACTGACGATTCCCAGACGATCCAGGGTATCGGTGATAGTCTTGCCGACCTTGCCCCGCTTACGCAGATCGTCCTTGGACAGGAACTTGCCGTCACGGGCCGCCAATACGATACTGTCCGCCGCCACGGATCCCAGACCGTCGATGGATTCCAGCGACGGCATCAGCTTGCCGTCAATGATCTGGAACCGATGCGCCTGTGCCCGATAGATATCGATGGGCATGAATTCAAAGCCCCGGGCATACATCTCCTGCACCAGCTTCATATCGGTGTACTGATCCTGCTCCATCTTGGACAGGGTGTCCTTACGGGCGATATAGTCATCCATCAGAGCTTCCAGCTGTGCCTTGCCCATGCACATTTTTTCATAAGAAAAGGCTTTGGCACGGATGGAGAAAAACGCGGCATAATAGGCCAGCGGCTTGTAGATCTTGAACCAGGCGATCCGGTACGCCATCATAACGTAGGCAACCGCATGCCCCTTCGGGAACATGTATTTGATCTTGTTGCAGGAATCCAGATACCACTGAGGCACATCGTGCTCCAGCATATCCTTCTCCCAGTCCGGCTTCAGACCTTTTCCCTTACGGGTAAACTCCATAATGGTAAAGGCTTCCTCGGACTCCAGTCCCTTGTTGATCAGGTAGACCATGATATCGTCTCGGCAGGCGATACAGGTACCCAGCGTACACTTTCCTTCCTTGATCAGCGTCTCCGCATTGCCCAGGTATACGTCGGTACCGTGGGACAGACCGGAGATTCGGCAGAGGTCGGTAAAGTTCTGAGGCTTGGTATCCCGAAGCATCTGCATCGCAAAATCGGTTCCGAACTCGGGGATACCCAGACAGCCCAGGTTGATGCCGCGGATATCCGAAGGCTCAATGCCCAGCGCCTTTGTATTCTGAAACAGACTCATGACCTGCTTCTCATCCAGCGGGATCTTCGTTGCATCCTCGCCGGTAAGATCCTCCAGCATTCGGATCATGGTCGGATCATCGTGTCCCAGGATATCCAGCTTCAGAAGGTTGGAGTCGATGGAGTGATAATCAAAGTGCGTACTGATGATATCGGAATCCGGATCATCCGCCGGATGCTGTACCGGGGTAAAAGCATTGATATCCTCACCCACCGGGAGTACAACGATACCGCCGGGATGCTGTCCCGTGGTTCTGCGGATACCTGTGCATCCCTTTACGATCCGGTCGATCTCACAGTTCCGCTTGTGAATGCCTTTTTCTTCATAATAATTCTTTACATAACCGAAGGCTGTCTTGTCCGCCAGGGTACCGATGGTACCGGCCTTGAAGGTCTGACCGGCGCCGAAGATAACCTCTGTATATTTATGTGCCTTCGTCTGGTATTCACCGGAGAAGTTCAGGTCGATATCCGGCTCCTTGTTTCCCTTGAATCCAAGGAAGGTCTCGAAGGGGATATTGAAGCCCAGCTTATCCAGCGGTTTTCCGCAGACCGGGCAGAGCTTATCGGGCATATCGCAGCCGGACATTCCCATTTTGTTGTATTTATCCACATCCGGCGTATCGAATTCCACATGATAGTCCTCATGACAAAGATAATGCGGCGGAAGCGGGTTAACCTCCGTAATTCCCGACATGGTGGCTACAAAGGAGGAACCTACCGATCCTCGGGAACCTACCAGGTAGCCGTCCTCGTTGCACTTCCACACCAGCTTCTGCGCAATGATATACATAACCGCGTAGCCGTTGGAAATGATGGAGTTCAGCTCTCTCTCCAGACGTGCCTCAACCAGTTCCGGCAGCGTCGGTCCATAGATCTCATGCGCTCTTCGATGACAGATCTCACGCAGCATCTCATCGGAATGAGGAATGATCGGCGGGAATTTTCCCGCACGGATCGGACTGATCTTCTCGATCATATCCGAGATCTTGTGGGTATTGGTAATAACGACTTCCTTTGCTTTCTCTGCACCCAGATACTCGAATTCCTTCAGCATCTCTTCGGTGGTGTGCAGGTACAGCGGTGCCTGGTCATCCGCATCCGCGAACTTTTTGCCCGCCATGATGATCCGTCGGTAGATCTCGTCCTCCGGATCCATAAAGTGTACGTCACAGGTGGCAACGACCGGCTTGTGGAACTGCTCGCCCAGCTTGACGATCTTCCGGTTCAGGTCCTGCAGATCCTCGATGCTGTGCACCATGTCATTCTTCTCGTCCTTGATCATGAACTCGTTGTTGCCGATGGGCTGGATCTCCAGATAATCGTAGAATTCCACGATGCTGGCGATCTCCGCCTCCGAAGCACCGCGCAGCAGAGCATCAAACAGCTCGCCCGCGCAGCAGGCCGAACCAAGGATCAGACCTTCCCTGTATTTCATAATAATGCTCTTGGGAAGCTTGGCCTGTCTGGAAAAATAGTTCAGATGGGACTCGGAAATACAGCGGTACAGATTGACTCGTCCGACTTCGTTCTTTGCCAGCAGAACAATGTGGTGGGATTTCAGCTTCCGCACTGCCTGGATCGACATGCTTCCCTCTTTGTTCAGCTCATCCAGGTTGGTGATCTTCTGCTCCCTGCACATCTTTACAAACTTCACAAAGATCTCCGCGGTACAGCCCGCATCATCCACCGCCCGGTGGTGATTCTCCAGCGATACATTTACCGCTCTCGCAACCGTATCCAGCTTGAATCGGGACAGCTGGGGAAGAAGGAGCTGTGCCATAGCCACCGTATCCACGTAGGTAAATTCCCGGTCGATGTTCTGCCTCTCACATTCTTTTTTGATAAATCCCATATCAAAGTCCGCATTATGAGCAACCATGACGGCGCCCTCGCAGAACTCCATGAATTCCGGGAGAACGGTTTCGATGGTTGGAGCCTCCTCCACCATCTGATCGGTGATACTGGTCAGCTGGGTGATATGGAAGGGAATAGGAACCTCCGGATTAACAAAGGTGGAAAACTTCCGGACGATCTCACCGCCCTCTACCCTGACCGCACCGATCTCGATAATTTTGCAGGTCAGATTGGACAGACCGGTGGTCTCGATATCGAAGACTACATAGTCATCATCCAGACTCTGCCCCTTGCTGTTGTTGGCAATACCTTTCAGATCATCTACAACATAGCCTTCCATACCGTAGATGACCTTAAACGGTGCCGAAACACCCTTCATCACCTTCTTGACCTCGTCCTTGGACAGCCCCTCCAGCTCTGCAGCGTGTTCCTTCTTATATTTATCCTGATAAGCGTACTCAATATCCTCCATGGCATGGTTCGCCTCCGGGAAGGCCTGTGCCACACCATGATCGGTAATGGCAATGGCCGGCATGCCCCACTGATAGGCACGCTTTACCAGACGCTTCGCATCGGTTACACCGTCCATATCACTCATCTTTGTATGGCAGTGCAGCTCGATACGCTTCTCCGGTGCGGAATCGTGACGGCCTGCACGGAAGTTGGTGGATTTGCGCATTCCCATGATATTGGAAATGGTCAGCTCATGCTCCCAGGCATCCATGGCTGCACGGCCCTTCAGACGAATAAAGGAACCCGGCTTCAGAAGCTTCGCAGCCGCCTCGCATTCCTCCTGCATGATAAAAGCCTTCGCCATGATCGTATC
>JAUNAK010000059.1:0-7898 GCA_030527665.1 Eubacteriales bacterium | reverse complement strand
CCCGTAATACCTGCCGAAGCAAAAATATGCCGGGCCATGGCTCTTTCCTGCTGCTTTCCGTATGCCAGATCCGCATGCTCATCCACTGCCCTATACTCCACGTCGATACGGATCGGCAGACCGCAGCGCTCTGTAAAGATCTTGTCCAGCAGAAACAGGATCTGCTCCAGCTTTTCATGAGCAAAGACCGTATCCTCCAGTGTCATGACCAGATGGTCTTCCTCCGGGAACTGCAGATCCGCTGTCTGAAAGAGATATCCCAGAAGGATATCTCTTGATTTAAGCTCTGTATGAATGCTGGTCTTGTATACGTCCATCATGCGTCTGGGCGTATACTGTTTGGAAAGCTGAAAGTGCTCCCGCACCTTCACCTGGATTCCCGAACCCGGGAACAGCTGACGGGCGATCAGCTCCTCCAGCTGATAGATGTATTTCTTGTGGATCCACTGGCTGCTATTCAGCCAGACATGCAGGACATTCCGCTTCCTGTCAAAAGCTACGCGGGAGACTTCTGCGAAGGACATAAATTCCTCCAGTTTTCCCGTCAGTTCCAGATTGGGGAATACCTCTGTAATTTTCTTTTCCGGTGTCAGGTTATCCATAAATGTTATCTTTCCTGCTCTTTTACAGGCTCCTTTTATCTAATCTGCCCTCGCCTGCAGGGAACTGCAGCCTCCTGCTCCTTGCTTTGCCTCATTCGCGGCTCGATTCGCACGGCCGATTCGCTGTCATTCGCGCAAACTCGCGCATAATACTCTTTTTGAATAAGCATACGTTCACTAAATGCGCTCAGACAGTGCGCTCGGTGACAGCTGCCTGGTGCAAATCTCACGACGCGAGCCTCGGCAGGCTGCGTGCGCAGGAGACTGCAGCTCCCAGCAGGCTTACACTGCCTAGCCCGTATATACTTATTACTCTCTCCAGTTTAACAGTTCTTCGCGCAGTGTACTCAGAAGCTGGTCCTCCGGCATTTTGCGGACGATCTCACCTTTCTTGATCAGAAGACCTTCGCCCTTGCCGCCTGCAATACCGATATCTGCCTCTCTTGCTTCACCCGGTCCGTTTACAACACAGCCCATGACCGCTACCTTGATATTCAGCGGGATGTCCTGCACCATCTTCTCTACTTCATTTGCCAGACCGATCAGGTCGATCTGTGTACGGCCGCAGGTCGGACAGGATACAACTTCGATACCGCCGCTGCGCAGTCCCAGTGTACGCAGAATAAACTTCGCCGTGCGGATCTCCTCCAGCGGATCACCGGTCAGGGATACGCGGATGGTATCACCGATTCCCTGGTGCAGGATGATACCCAGTCCCAGTGCGGATTTCAGATTTCCTGTGTACAGTGTACCGGCCTCGGTAATACCCACATGCAGCGGATGATCGGTACGATCCGCGATCAGCTCATGTGCCTTTGCACACATCGGAACATTGGAGGATTTGATACTGATGACCAGGTTGTCATAGCCCATATCCTCGATGATCTGTGCCTGACGGAGAGCACTCTCCACCAGACCTTCTGCGGTTACGCCGTTATATTTCTCCAGGAACTCCTTCTCCAGAGAACCGCTGTTAACACCTACTCGAAGGGGGATATTCCGCTCCTTTGCACAGTCAACAACAGCCTTTACACGCTCGGTGCTTCCGATATTTCCCGGGTTAATGCGAACCTTGTCTGCTCCGTTTTCCATGGCAGCAAGGGCCAGACGGTAATCAAAATGAATGTCTGCTACCAACGGGATCTCGATCTGTTTCCTGATCTCGGATAAAGCAGCCGCTGCCTCCTGGGTCGGAACCGCACAGCGGATGATCTCACAGCCGGCAGCTGTAAGCGCATGGATCTGTGCAACGGTTGCTGCTACATCTTCGGTCTTTGTATTTGTCATGGACTGGATCAGGATCGGATTGCCGCCGCCGATCACACGATTGCCGATCTGCACTACTTTTGTTTTCATAGTTTGCCTCCTCTTCTCATTTACTTTCGATTTTATACTGTTTATCCACATTCCCGCTCTTTCATGCCTATGTTATGCACAGCACGCTTCCCGCGTGCAATGCTGCTTTCCGCACGCATTCTATCATTCCGTGGGCAGTGAAGTGCGGTATTTTCTCTTATATGTACGGAAGGTGAATTCAATATCGAAGCAGGTCTGCTCCTCACTCTCCTCCGCCAGCACCCATTCCGGCATATAATCCAGATTCGGTGCCCAGGTATCTGCTTCATAGCTGTAATCCAGCTTTGTTACATAAGCCGTATCGCAATACGGAAGCAGCAGCTCATAAATATGACCGCCGCCGATGATAAAGATATCATCACTGTCGTATTTTGCCAACTCCTGAATCAGCTCATGTTTACTGTGAACAACAGTCGCTCCGGAAACTTTGAGACCGGTATTTCGGGAAAGCACGATATTGATTCGATTATCCAGCGGTCGTCCGCCCGGAAGAGATTCCAGCGTCTTTCTTCCCATAACGACTACATATCCCTCTGTCTTCTCACGAAAAAAACGGAGATCCGACTGGATCGATGCCAGAACCTTTCCGTTTCTGCCGATCGCCCAGTTGTTGTCCGCACATAAAATTGCTTTCATAGGTGTTCCTTTCTGTATTTGCATCGTATCTGATCACACAGCCGGAATGCGTGCAGGAGGATACCATGTCCGGCGCATGGATCCTGCCGAGGCTTGCGTCTCATGGTTTGCACCAGGCAGCTGCCGCCGAGCGCACTGTTTGAGCACACTGTTGAGTGCATTGTTGAAGCGCATTGTTGAGCGCATTGCAAATGAGGAGCGGTCACAAACCGCTCCTCATTTTTCTTACTTAAACATTATTCCCATGTAACGGTGTTATCCATAGAGATAACTTCAAACATTGTTTTTCCCGGATTCAGCTTCAGCTGCTCGCCGTTTGCATCGAAGTAAACGGTCGGTGTCTGATAGTCCGGTTTGTACCAGGTGATCGGTACAACTTTTCCATCAGAGAAGTAATAACCGTTTCCGGTTGTGAAAAGCTGCATATCCAGATGTACATTATCCTCCATCAGCCACTGCTGTTCACTCATGACGATAACGTTCTTGAACTTCAGCTGCTCTCCGTTCTCTACATCGATGTGCGGAGCGCCGTACTCCTCACGGCTGTACAGCTTGGTATCCGGATCATAACGGAATACCGGATCATCGTAGTTAAACGGAATATTGATAGTCTCTGCTGTCTCACCTTCCGGTACGGTATCTGTTTCATTAAACAGAAGGTTCGGTGTGTAATCGGCCGGGTAGGAACGATCATATCCCAGGCTTCCTGTTGCCAGCTCAACCAGAGCTGCACCGTCTGCATATGCATTGTGCGGAGCAACACGATCACTGGTACGATAGAAAGCACCTGCACCGTCATAATGCATACCCTCGATCTCCTCCATGCCACGCTCTGCCATCAGAGCCTCTGCCTGCGGGCTGGCACCGAAGTGTGTGTAGATTGCCTGGTTATCATCATTCAGAGATACATAGTAGTGACGGGCACTTCTGACCGGTCCGATCTTGGGAAGATTGGTCGGATCCTGGAATACACACATCAGACGTGTGATGGATCCCTCAACTTCTACCTCATAAACCAGTTCAGCCTGAGAAATACCGGACTGCGGAAGTGCATCCTGAATATTGTTGATCATGATTGCGAACGGTCTCTGTGTACCGATGGAAGCATCCACGCTCTCGCCGGTAAGATAACTGATCATCTGACCTTCTGCTGCAGCTTTGGTCGGTTCCGGTGTAGCTTCCGGTGTTTCCTCCGGTGCTGCCTCTGCCGGTGTCGATGCTGCGACTACTGCTTCCGGTTCCGGTGTTTCTTCCGGCTTTGTCAGTTCAAAATCTGCGTCTGATGCCTGCTCTGTCTTAGAACCGCATCCACTGAAAACAGATGCAGCAAGAACTGCACATAACAGAACGCTTACAATTTTTTTCTTCATAATAATAGATCCCCTTTCACGGAGCGGCCAAACAGAATATGCCGCTTTCCGAAAAAAATATATGGCTATTATAATCCTTTGTAAGCAGAATGACAAGTTTTCACATGCACACATTCCTCTCCCGCTCCTCTTCGCCGGAGATTGCCCGAGATTCAGCCCAAATGAGAGTAACCTTCGGGAAGCTGAGACTGCTGTCAGCCTTCTGAGCTGTTCAGAATCTCCGTCAGAATCTCAATCACTCTCTGATTTTCCTCTTCCGTACCGATCGAGATTCGGATATAGTCATCCCAGCCGTAATCGGTACCGCTGCGGATCATGTATCCACGCTTCAGAAATTCCGCTTCCACATATTTTCCATTCAGACCGGTTCTGACAAAAATAAAGTTTCCGCTCGCTTTTACATAGAACAGACCCAGTTTGTCGAATTCTCTGTAGTAATATTCCCGGCTTGCCTGGATCCGCTTGATCACACTGTTTTTGAATTCTTCATCCTCCAGACTTGCAATAGCCGCCACATAGGCAGCCATATTCACATTGATCGGATTTCTGACTTTGTTAATATTGGAAATAACTGCGGGCGCAGCAATTCCGTAGCCAAGACGCAGAGATGCCAGACCATATAATTTCGAAAATGTACGCAGGATCACAACATTCTCATACTTCAGTGTCAGGTCTGCGGAGTCTCCGTAGTTTTCGGCAAAATCAATATAGGCCTCATCAACTACGATCAGAACATGATCCGGCACCTCACGAATGAAGGCTTCGATCTCTTCCCTGGAATGCAGCGTTCCGGTCGGATTATTCGGGTTGCAGATCCAGATGATTTTTGTTTTGTCTGTAACGGCATTCTTCATTCCTTCCAGATCATTATAAAAATCCCTGAGCGGAACATATACAGGGACAGCACCCATCTGCACCGTAACATTGCCGTACCAGTTGAAAGTCGGATCCGCAATAATGGTCTCATCCCCTTCTTCCAGATACGCCAGTGCCAGCATCTGAATAATTTCAAAAGATCCGTTTCCGAATACCAGCTGATCCGCATCTACATGATGGATCTCCTGCAGTTTCTCACGCAGAATCGTGAGATTCAGATCCGGATAAAAGGCTATCTCATCCATGTTCGCCAGCAAGGCTTCTTTTACCTTCGGTGAACAGCCCAGCCGACTCTCATTTCCTGCTAATTTTACGATCGTATCAATACCGTATTCCTGACATACGGATTCAATGGTTCTTGCCGCTTTATAGGAGACGATCTTCTCCAATGCTTTTCGTTCTTTTACTGCCATACGCTTTTCTCCCTGCTTCTACTGCTGTTTTCTCATCTGTACCGATCCCTGTCCGGACTGTTCAGGCCATTTTTTCATGTCTGGACAGTCTGTTTTCCAGAAGATGGGTCAGCACCTCGATCAGTGCGGTAATGGCCCAGTACAGCAGACCGACAGCTACAAAGCTCTCAAAATATTTCCAGTTATCCTCCGCCATAAGATTTGCCGTTCCCGTCATTTCAATAAGGGTAACGTAGAACGCCAGTGAGGAGGCGTGCAGAATATTGATCAGATTTGTCGAAAAATTGGGCAGACAGATCCGTATCGTCTGCGGAAGAATAACAAAACGCAGTGTCTGCAACGTGGACAGACCGATGCTGTGTGCCGCCTCCAGCTCCGCCTTGCTTACCGCTGCAAGACCGGAACGGATCGTTTCTGCCAGATAGCCGGCACGGTTAAACCCAAGTGCAAAAATAACCAGCAAAGCAACCGGAATATCCGACTGCTCCATTGTTTTTCCAAACAGCCCTGCAATGTCTACAATAATGATCGGAATCACATAATACGCGATATAGATCTGCAGAATGGTCGGCGTACCTCGCATTACAGAGATCAGGAACTGAACGATCTGTTTCAATACCGGAACATTAGCACGAATGCATACCGCAAACAGGAACGCAAGGACAAGACCCAGGGCAAATCCACAGACAGTCAGGTATAACGATTTTGGAATGGCGCAGAAAATTGCCCAAAATGATTCTGCGAAAAATTTCAGATCAAAAATCATTTCACATTACCTCCTATGGATCTCAAAATAGCTTTTTCTATATGCTTAAAAACAAAGGACAAGATCAGATACAGAATATAGTAAATGATTGCAACAGCCAGGTAGCCCTCGATCAGGTGATGCTGCGAACTGCTTACCAGCTTGGCTCTGGTCATCATCTCAACGATACCGACTGCAAAGGCAAGGGATGTATTCTTCAATGCAGCCACAACGATATTCGAGAAGTTCGGAACCGCAACGACCATTGCCTGCGGCATAATAATATATCGCAATGCCTGAAATCCCGATAAACCGATGGCATGCGACGCTTCCCACTGCCCCTTGTCGACACTGGCCAGTGCTGCCCGCAGATTTTCCGAAATAGCCGCACCGGTATTTAATCCATAGGTGATCACGACAAACCACAGTCCGGGAATGCCGGTAAGATCAATGCCGACGTTCTTCAAAATCTGCGGCAGACCAAAATAGATAATGAACAGCTGTGTAACGACCGGCGTTCCTCTCACATAGGAGATCAATACACGAATGATCTGACTCAATACAGGTATTTTCTTGAACCGTACGACTGCAGCCAGAATACCGATAATCATAGCAACAAGGAGGGAGTACACCAGAATTTTCATCGTTACCGGAATGTACGCAATTATTAACCTCAGATATTTCCATACTAATTCTGCCTGAAATGTTCTCATGTCTTCACCAAACCTTCTGCTTACTCTTTTTTTCCAAAAGATACAGCTGTGCAGCCAATGCTGTCACAGCTGTATCTGCCCGTTCCACTTATTTGCCCAGTGCCGCGATCTGCTCTTCCTCTTTGTCGACCTCGATCTCACCGGTGGTATCTCTTCCGAAGAATTTTGCATTCAGCTCGCCCAGTGTTCCGTTGTCTTTTAACTCCTGGATAGCCTCACTGAAATCATCTCTGATCTGCTCATGACCGGCTGTCAGATAGAAATATGCATTGGAGTCTGCGGTCGGTCCTTCAGAGCCGGCAACCACTTCGCCAACCAGCTTGAACTGAATATCGGTAAAGTTGCTGTTGTAATCATCCAGTGTGAAGTCCGGATTGATGAATGCATCGATTCTTCCTGCAGCCAGATCACTTGCTGCATCGTTGGAATATACAAACTCAATTTCAGCACCGGTGGTCTCGATAAAGTCTTTCAGAATGATCTCCATCAGGGATCCCTGTGCAACACCAACACGCTTGCCGTCCAGGTCAGCCATGCTGTTGATATCCGTATTGCTGTCTTCTACAAAAATTCTGTACGGAGAATGGTTATATGCTCTGTATGTATGGATGTATTCCTCATCTCTGCTCTCACTTCTTCTGAGGTTAGCGGACAGAACCTGCACCTGATCGGAATTCAGTGCTACGAATAAGCTGGAGAACTCCAGCGGAACGATCTCGATCTCATACTGCGGAAGCAGGTCATCGATTGCTTTCAACACTTCCAGCTCATAGCCTTCCTCTTCTCCCTCATCATTGATTCTGTAGTTCGGGCTCGGATAGGTGGAAATACCAACTTTGATCTGCTGTACATCAGCGGTATCTGCTGCAGCTGCTGTATCCTCTGCTGCAGCGGAAGAGCCCGCTGCCGAACTTGCTGCAGAAGCGTCTGCGGTGGAAGCTGCGGCTGCAGAATTTGCAGTCGAAACTGCGGCTGCGTCTGCATCAGAGGATGCTGCTGTGGAACCGCAGCCGGTCATTGCTGCCAGTGCTCCGATCAGAACTGCTGCACTGAATGTTTTTGTAACCTTGTTTAAAAATTTGTTTTTCATAGTGTGTTTCTCCTTCTCTATTCGTGTATACAGATATCTGTTATTCACTTGATAATATTTATTCAGCTTTGTATGCTGTTGTTTTTGTGCTGTTGTT
>JAUNAK010000058.1 GCA_030527665.1 Eubacteriales bacterium | reverse complement strand
CATTATTACTGGGGTTGTGGGTGTTTTTCACCCACTATCACCCCTGAAGAGCCAGTTTAATATGCAGATCTTTTCAGAAATAAAAAGCAAACGGCGGTGTCCCTCCAAGGAGGAATACCGCCGTTTTTTTATATCCCGTTGCAGAACAACCCACATCTATCCATAAAAAACGATATTTTTTCTTTATTACACCCGTTAAAGCTCTGTTGTTTTAAAATCCCAGCACGTCATTGACCAGAATGACATGAATACGATCCGCATGTCTGGAATATCTGGTGATCAGAAACTGACAGCAGATCGTATCCGGAGATTTGCAGTCCATACATTTTCCGGTCTTGCAGCAGGGTGTCTGCAGATGGAAACGCTGCGCATTGATCGGAGCTGCCACGTTTCTGGCAAGCTTCATTGCTGCATCGGTATCCGCTGCCACCTTGTTCATGCCCACGATCAGAATGACCTTCCGCGGTCCGTATGCAATTGCCGATACACGATTGGAATTGCCGTCAATATTCACAAGCACACCATCCTGGCTGATGGCATTGGCACTTCCCAGAAATACATCCGCATCATAAGCAAACAGCTCTGCCGCCCTCTTATCCTCAGCAGCATCTCTGTCACAATACTGATACTTTCCTGCTTTCAATGCATCTGCCAGTCCAATCTCCAGCACCGACATAGATCCTCCCTTGGTGACCGTACTGCCCTCCGGAATCAGTTCCAGTGCCTTTTTGCAGGCCTCTTCTTTTGTCTGCACATAATATCCCTTCATATTTCTGGACTCCAGACCCTTGATGATCTGCTCCGCCAGAAGATTATTTCTGATCAGACGATTTTCATTCATACAACATATTCCTTTCCCGTTTTATTTCTGAATCGTACTGCAGTGACTAAAAAATCAGATTCAAGTCGAGCTCTGTAAAACCTGTTTCCATAATAATAGCGAAGTGCATAACCATTCGCAATATCCGCATAACCATTCGCAGCATCTGCAAAAAAACAGGCGGAGAGCATATGCGTTAAGCTCCCCGCCTGTTCACCTGTATGCTTTTTTACTGCCAGAAATCCAGCTTATCATTCAAACCGATATCCTTTGCATGGAAATATGGTTTCTTTCCGGTCTTCAGCTGTCTGCAGTAATCGTCCAGACAGCGTTTTGCCTTGCCGCTGAGAATAACGATCGACGGCATATTAACCAGAACGATCAGCGCCTGCAGCAGATCCGCGGTATCCCATACCAGACCGGCACTTGCAACGGCACCCAGGAATACAAGAAGTGTCGCAGCCATACGGAAGATCAGCAGTTCCACCTTGCCCGGCTTGCGGTTGATGATGAACTCCAGACATCCCTCACAGTAAGAGTAGTTGCCGATCAGTGTTGTAAATGCGAACAGAGACATGGACACCGCAATAAAGATCGGTCCGAAGGTTCCCAGCGCATCGTGCATGGATGCCTGCACATAGGCAGCTCCTGCCAGCTCTTCTGACGGAACCACATTGGTACTCAGACACATCAGTGCAGTTGCGGAACAGATCAGCAACGTATCGATAAATACAGAAAGCATCTGAACCAGGCCCTGCACAGCCGGATGTGCTACGTCTGCCTGTGCAGCCGCATTTGGTGCAGAACCCATACCGGCCTCATTGGAATACAGACCACGTTTTACACCGTACATAATACAGCTTCCTGAGAAGCCGCCGAAAATGGCTTTGAAATCAAATGCACTGCGGAAGATATTGCCGAACATTGCCGGTACATTCCGATAGTTCAGAATAATAACCAGAATAGCAACCAGTACATAGAGAACACCCATGATCGGAACCAGCAGCTCGGTAATTTTTACCAGACGTTTTGCACCGCCCAGAATGATCACACCGAACAATACCATCAGAATCAGACCGATGACTGCCGGTGTCACACCTTCTTTGTAGAATCCAAATACCGAAAAGGTAGACTGCAGATTATAGGATGCCAGCATATTGTAGCCGACTGCATAAATACCGATGATCAGAACGGAAAAAATAATTCCCATCCATCTCTGTCCCAGTGCATCCTGCATATAGTAAGCCGGTCCTCCGAAACTGGAACCGTCTTTGTTTTTCTTCTTATAGATCTGCGCGAGCGTTGACTCGGCAAAGGATGTCGCTCCTCCCAGGAAAGCAGTCACCCACATCCAGAAGATTGCACCGGCACCGCCCAGACAGATCGCGGTTGATACACCGATGATATTTCCGGTACCTACACGGGATGCAGTAGAAACCATCAAAGCACCGAAAGAAGAAATATTTCCTTCGGTCTCCGGTTTTGCAAACATGATCTTACATGCTGATTTAAATAACCGGAACTGCATCAATCTCATGCGAATGGTAAAAAACAGACCACCCGCAACGAGAATCAGCGGCACGCACCACGGCTGATACAGCACGTTTGCAATTGCCAGGATCCCCTTGTCTAAAGCCTCAAACATAAAAAAGTCCTCCTCATAACTAAACACTAATGATGATTATAGCAAACAACCTATACCGATAGCTACAAAAACCTTTCTGTCTGTTCTATTTTTCGATATTTTCCCCCGATTTCTATACGCACACCCGCATATTTTTCCCGAATACCTCAAACTGCAAAATATCTTTTGTGCGCCAAATACAAAAATACTTAATTTCAAGTACATCCCTGCTTTCTGCGCTGCAAATATAGTATATTTGAATAATAATACACTCGTAAAACGAGGCAAGGAGGTGCAAAATGTCCAAAACCGCAAAGGACATCATTCAGTTCATCAAAGACAACGATATTAAAATGGTCGACTTCAAAATGGTCGATATCAACGGTCAGTATCGTCACGTTACGATTCCTGCACCAAACTTTACCGAGACGACCATGATCGACGGCATCGGCTTCGATGCCTCCAACTACGGATATGCACAGGTAGAAAAAAGTGATATGGTCTTTATCCCGGATCCGGATACGGCACAGATCGATCCGTTCTGCGGTATTCCTACACTGTCTATGACAGGAAATGCCATGATCATTGATTATCCGGAAAACAAACCCTTCGCACAGTATCCGCGCAATATCGTAAAAGCTGCTGAAGAATACATGAAGAGCACCGGTGTTGCCGACACCATGATGATTCTTCCGGAATTTGAATTTTATGTATTCGACAACGTGAACTGGAGCGTCCAGCCGCACACCAACAAATTCGAGATCGATGCGGAGATGGCACACTGGAACAGTGATGTGAATAACAACGGTCTGGTCGTTCCCAAGCAGAAGCATTATCATATCGCCAAGCCACTGGACCGCACATACGAATGCCGAAGCGAAATGAGTCTACTGATGGAAGAAGCAGGCATTCCGATCAAATACCACCATCCCGAGGTAGGTGCTGCCGGACAGTTTGAGATCGAACCGAAACTGGAACAGATGAGCAAGATGGCCGATGACACCATGATGATCAAATACATCATCCACAACACCGCACTCAAATACGGAAAATCCGCAACCCTTATGCCAAAACCGGTAAGCGGAGAAGCCGGAAACGGCATGCACGTACATATGCTGCTTCTGAAAGACGGAGAACCTGTTTTCTCCGATGACAACGGCTATTCCCACCTGAGTCAGACTGCTCATTACTTCATGGGCGGCCTGCTGAAGCATATTGCATCCCTTTGCGCGATCACCAATCCCTCTACCAACTCCTTCAAGCGTCTGGTTCCGGGATTTGAGGCACCGGTCACCGTCGGCTATGCAACCTCCAACCGCAGTGCGGTCATCCGAATTCCTGCCTATGCCAAAACGCCGCACCTGCGCCGCTTTGAGATCCGCAATCCGGATGCAACTACCAATCCTTACTTCTGCTATGCAGCACTGCTGATGGCCGGTCTGGACGGAATCAAAAACAAGATCGATCCTCACGAAAACGGCTGGGGACCCTATGACATGAATCTGTACACCCTTTCAGAAGAAGAAAAAGCGAAACTCACCGGTCTCCCAGTACGTCTGGAGGACGCTCTGGATGCACTGGAAGCCGATCACGACTACCTGACTGCGGGCGGCGTCTTCCCTGAAGAGCTCCTGAAAAACTTCATCTCTGTAAAGAGAAAAGAATGTGCGGAAATCGCTATGATCCCGACTCCCGCCGAATTTGAACGATATTATAATATCTAAGCAGTGGATCTCTGCCGGATACCCTGACTAAGAGGAGACTCCGGCAATGTCCCGTAAGTATTTTTCAGCGAAATTCTGCTCGCAGAATTTCCTCCTTTTCAAAAAAAACGGCTGTGCATGGTGAATGACAACCTATGCACAGCCGTTTTTCTTTCTATATTATTTTTTCGATTGCTTTATTCTTCCGTTTTCTTCGGCTTTACCATCTGATGACCGGTCCAGAAGCACATTACCGCTCCGATAATCATTACACATGCCCAGAATTTATGCTGTTTTAACATTCTGTATTTTTCCTTTCTGTTTCAGCGGGTAAACGCCCCGACTGCATATATACAAATCACGTAATAAAATTGCGAACTTGCAGAGGCTCCTCACACGTATACTTCCCGTTTTTTATCCACCGTTACTCCAACAGATCCGTCATACTTCGGAGACTGATTGCCAGCGTTGATGCATTGTGCAGCAATGCGGAAGTTGTCGGCTGAATGATTCCTAGAACGCCAAGAATGATCAGACCGGAATTGAATCCGATAATATTTCGATAGTTATGATCGATACGTGCCATCAACGCCTTACTCAGCATTCGGAGTGTCACCAGTGCTGCCAGATTATCCGCCGATACCGTAATGTCTGCAATCTCTCTTGCAATAGCAGCTCCATCCGCAATGGCAATGCCTGCATCCGCTTCCGAAAGTGCCGGCGAATCATTGACTCCATCACCGATCATAATGACTTTTCGTCCTGCCTCATGTTCTGCACGTACAAAAGCAGCCTTATCCTCCGGCAGAACCTCGGAATGACATTCATCTACACCGATCTGCGCCGCAACCGCTTTGGCTGTCCGCTCATTATCCCCGGTCATCATTACAACCTTCTGAATCCCCAGTTCCTTCAGCTGCCGGATGATCTCCGGTGCCTCCTCACGAATCGGATCCGCGATGCAGATAACCGCAGAAAGAACACCGGAAACTGCCATATAGAGATGCGAATACTGATCCGGAAGTTCATTGAATTTCTCTGCTTCTCCCTCCGGAATCACGCAGCCCTCATCTTCAAAAACAAAATGATGACTGCCGATCACTACTTTTTCACCATCTACGCGACTGGAAATACCATGGGCAACGATATATTCCACTTTTGAGTGTCGTTCCTCATGATTCAATCCCCGGCGCATAACCTCCTTGACTACAGCATTTGCCATGGAATGCGGGTAATGCTCTTCCAGACAGGCAGCCATGCGAAGCATCTCGGTCTCATCGGTTCCATTGAAGGTAACTACCTGTGCTACCGTCGGGCAAGCCCGGGTCAGTGTACCGGTCTTGTCAAATACAATGGTATCTGCCTCTGCTACTGCCTCCAGGAATTTACCTCCCTTGACCGAAACCTGATGTACACTGCTCTCACGCATGGCGGAAAGCACAGCAATCGGCATCGCCAGTTTCAGTGCACAGGAGAAATCTACCATCAGAACCGAAACCGCCTTGGTCACATTTCGTGTCAGGAGATAGGTCAATACCGTTCCGCCCAGACAGTACGGCACCAGACGATCCGCCAGATGCGATGCCCGATCTTCCGAAGCCGATTTCAGCTTTTCGGAATCCTCGATCATCTTCGCAATTCGATCGTAACGTCCGCAGCCGTTGACCTTCTCCACCAGAATACTGCATTCGCCTTCTTCCACTACGGTTCCGGCATAAACCAGACTTCCGGTAACTTTGCGGACAGGTGCAGATTCTCCGGTCATCGATGCCTGATTAACCATACACTCTCCGGCAGAGATCTTTCCGTCCAGCGGAATCATGCTGCCGCGGCGGATCACAATGGTATCTCCCACCTGTACATCGTTGACATCGACCAGGATCTCCTGTCCTTCGGCACTCTTCATCCAGACTTTCTCTACATTCAGCGACATGGTTCTCGCCAGATCATCCACACTCTTCTTGTGGGTCCACTCTTCCAGAATTTCTCCGATCCGGAGCATGAACATGACCGATCCGGCCGTAGAGAAATCTCTTCGGAGCAGGGATACGGTAATTGCCGTCGCATCCAGTGCCTCTACCCGCAGCTTTCCGCTGAACAGCGAACGAACACCCTTGTATATGTAGCTCACCGAACGTACAGTCTCATAGGCATTCCGCAGAGGCGTCGGGAAAAACAGCCGGCGGAAGCCTTTTGCCAGTACGGTAAACACCAGTTTATCCTCAAATTCCCGGTTAAGTGCACGGCCGGTATTCTCCGGAACCAATACCTCGTTTCCTTCATAACGAAAACGGCTCAACGCGGACAGAATGTCCTCACGATCTGCAGAATAACGGATCACCGCATCACCGGTACGATCATAAACCTTTACCTCACTTACACCATCCAGGGCACGCAGATAATATTCCAGAATATCCGCCTGATCCATGGTCATGTGTTTCTGTTCTATATGTACACGGATACGTCCCGATGACTCATGTAATATCTTGCATTTCATAACATTACTCCTTACAAAAAGGCTGCCGCTCAGGTATAAGCCTCAGCCGACAGCCCTTGTTCCTTATTTGCGAATCGCATACAAGCCAGCTTACTGGATCTGCCTGATACATCCCTCTTCCGGATTTTTCATCCGATCCATACCTGACATACAGAATTATTCTGCAGCAGCTTCAACAGCATCTTCAATTACAGCAGTCTCAGCTTCTGCAGCCCGTTTCTCGTTGATGTCCTTAGCCTCTGCAAGAATATCGTCGCAGTTCTCACGGATATTATTTGCCGTGGTCATTACACAGTCCTTTGCACGCAGAACAGCAGCCGTTGTCTGTGTATAGCATTTCTTGGCATCCTTGCTGCCCAGAACCTTAAATCCTGCAGAACCAAATGCAACACCGCCAACAAATAAAGCAATTTTATTCCAGTTAATCATATATACCTCCAAAATACTTAACAATATAATGTTACTGTTTCTGTCATTATATAACACGTCTTCCGATTCCGCAAGTTTTTCTGTTTTTTCTTATTCTGCTTCGTTTTTTTTGGTGTTATTTAGATTCGCCGTAAAAAATATAAATACGCCTAACCTACAAAAGAGTTATCTTTCCAAAATACCATTTCTCTAACTACACTAAGAGACCAATTCTCTTATTCTGTTTTTTTAAGTACGTAAAGACCACCCTGTCATGTTTATAATCCCATACATCTCAGCCGAGATTTCCCAGACCTGCAGCGCCATACACAGTTTTCCTTCTGGATTTACGATTTATTTTTTACATTTTTCCGCAAAAACACTTAGTAAAGCTTCCATATTTATGTCCAAAGGTATATAATTTGATAATATTCTGTCAAAGTGACAAGAGGGAGGAAAACTATCTATGATGTTTCAAATCTACGGCAGTACCGCTGCCACACAGCTGCTCGGCTGGGTTCTCGTATTCGTCGGACTGATCGTCCTGAACGAGATCGGCCGCCGCACCAAAGCAGGCGGAATCACTATTTTTGTTATTATTCCGATTCTGCTGACCATCTACTTCATCGGCATTCAGCTGGGTGCCTTCGGTGGTCACAGCAACCAGACCTATGAATATATGAACGGCTGGTTCCATTACTTCAAGCTTTATGCTGCTGATATCGGCTGCGTAGGCTTCATGATGATCAAGTATAAATGGGGAATCGGCAAACAGCACTGGTTCAAGGCTTTCCCGTGGGCAATCGTTGCAGCCAACATTCTGATCGCCGTTGTATCCGATCTGGAGTCCGCTGTTCGTGCATACCAGGTCGTAGGCAACCTTGGCGGTGCATGGTGGGCATCCAACGAAGGTGTATTCCTGTACGGCGGATGGTGGAACGTTGTCAATGCCATCGCCGGTCTGATCAATATCTTCTGTATGACTTCCTGGTGGAATGTATTCACCTCCAAGGATCAGAAAGATATGCTGTGGCCGGATATGACCGTATGGTTCATCATCGCTTATGACGTATGGAACTTCCAGTACACCTATGCAAACCTGCCGACCCATACCTGGTACTGCGGCGTTGCGCTTCTGCTTGCTCCGACCTTTGCCAATGCACTTTGGAACAAAGGTGCCTGGATCCAGAACCGTGCAAACACACTGGCCATCTGGTGCATGTTCGCACAGGTGCTGCCTCTCTTCCAGCTGTCCGATACCTTCTCGGTTCTTCCGTCCGTATACGGCGGTGCACAGGAGCTTGGCATCAATGCCCTTACTCTGTATGAAAAAGCAATTGCTGTATATAACAGCGGTGTAAACACTTCCAACGAGGTGATCGCAGAGCTTGGCATTACAGCTAATCCGACCATGCAGGGTGTATGGTCCATCCTTGCACTGGCAGCGAACGTGATCTGCATTGCAGTTATCATCAAACGCTCCAAGGCAAACAAGATCAATCCGTTCACATCCGATGTATGGGTTGGAACAAAAGATTACGAAGAGGCTGCTGCCCGTATGGAGTAAGTTTCTATTCGCAGTCCTCGCCGTTTCACGGCTCCAATTTCGCTGCTTTCGCAGCTGACTGCTCATAGAGGGGGAGCCACTCGTTCCGAGTTCCACAGAAGAGAAGGGAGCACTCACGCTCATGCAAGCATGGCGTGTGTGCTCCCTTCTCTTCTGTGCCCCGTGAAACGGTAACGTCTTTATTCTACATTTTTCAGGGCTTCGTCCAGGGGGATCTTCCGGATCCGGCGGAAGTCAAATACCAGAACGATCAGATAACCCAGGAAGATAAACAGGAAGATCTTCAGGTAATCGATTGGTGCGATCATGAAGGCAAAATAGCCGCTCATCTGTGCCAGGATCATTTTCCACAATTCCGTCATCACCAATGCACCGATCACGGCACTTACCGCATCTGCAATGACCACCACGATCGTTGTTGAAAGCAGATAGAGACGGAAGATCTCCTTATCTTCAAATCCAAGGATCTTAATCATGGAGATCGCTGTCTCGTTTTTCTCTACGATGATCTTTGTCAGCAGGTAGATCAGCACCGCTGACAGAAGGATGCACAGATACTGGAAATAGGTCATGTACGCACCCATGGAATGATCCAGCTGATCTGCCATCTTGGTGATCTCCCGCTGAGTGATGACAGTGGCAATGGATTTCTCTTCAATATCGGTAATCTCCGTATCAGACAGATATCCTGTAAATTCCTTCTCATCAGTCTCGAAAACATCTGTGTAGTGTTCGATTGGAAGGAATACCGCAAGGGACAATCCCTTGTCATAGATGCCGGCCACCCGGAAGGTATACTCCTTGTTTTCGTACTGTTCTCCCAGAATAATACTATCTCCAACTCCCACACTGTACTTATCTGCATAGGAAGAGGAAATGTATACCTCACTTTTCTCCAGTTCCTCGTACTTCGGCAGTTCGATATACCGGCTGTTCTCAACAACTCCGTATACCGATATCTCCTCCTCAAAGGCAGGATCCTTTCGAAGCAGGGTACGCAGATCAAAGATCTCAGCATCGGCCGCCTGCGTCTCGATCACATTGCCGTCATCATCTTCACTGCTTTTCAGCACATACTGATAATCCGCAAACATCATATCTGCTGCGTTATCCTGATAGTGTTTCAAAGTCGCAGGCATTCCGACTGCCATCGCAAGCATGATTGCTACAAAGAGTACACCGACAAACAGAATCAGATAGTTCGGAAGATTCTGAAAAATGATGCGCAGACGGAAACGGGCAAAAAATCTCCAGCGTGGAAGCCGCATGGCCTTCTTCTGTTTTCTGCGCTTCAGATCATGCCGCAGGAATTTCAGCGGTGACAGATGCATCATATGTGCAATAACAGCCAGATTGATCACAAACATCAGTATGACCGGCAGCAGTGTGGTCCTCAGGAATGCCGTTCCGTTCCAGATCGTCTGATATGTCGGCAGACTGTAGCTGTTGTAATACATGGACATGACCGTATTCTTGAATACCGTATAGCCCAGAATATTTCCGATGACAGCCGAAACCAGTGTCACGATCACAGGCATGGCCAGATAATGCGCTGTCAGTTCTCCTCTGGTATAGCCGGAGGCACGCAGGGTTCCGATGGCAGAAGCCTCTCTGGAAATGGTATTGGTGCAGGTAATGGCAAAGATAAAAGCGATAATGCCGATCAGCACATACAGCAGCACGCCGCCCATGGCCATATCCTTACCCATATCATCCGTTGCAAAATTAACTGCTGCATTTGCATAACGCGGAATATAGTTCTCTATCTCCCGATCTGACGTAACCGCCTGTGTCAGCAGAGCCTTCATAAACCGATCGGAAAGCTGCTTCTCTTCATTCTTATCCGCAGGAGCACTCTCGTATTTCCATGCATAGTTGTAATGGATCGGACTGCTCAGGCGCTCAAACCCTTCATCCGTTACCATAGCCACATCGAATTTCAGTGCATCAAACATCATGTCGCTGTTTTTCTCATGCAGGGTGGAATAGTTCACATAGGCGATCAGACCGACTACCTGATATTCCTGTCCGCCGACCTTGATCGTATCTCCGTTCTGAATACCGGCATTGCTGGCATGCATCCGGTCAACGGCTATCTCCTCTGCCTTCTCCGGAAGTCTGCCGTCCAGCACACAGGCCAGATTGATTTCTTCGGTTTTCGGGAAGACCCGAATCGTTCCTTCCGAGCCTTCCGTCTCGTTACGGAAGAAATTGGCATATACAGTAACCGGAACGGCTGCATCGTCCTCATTCAGCTCATACTTCTCAACAGCCTCCTCGTATTTATCTTCGACTTCAGTCAGTACTTCCTCCCAGGCTTCCTCGCGGGCCGTCTGATAATTCTCCTCATATGCCTCTTTATATGCGTCTTCATAGGCATTGTCATATGCCTTCCGGAAGCTTCCGTCGTCCTTCGCCGTCTGAAGAACGGTTGGCAGCATACCGCGGGCGGTATTTTCATCCAGCCCTTGTGCCGTCATCGCCTGCAGAGCCTGCTCCTCATAACTTTCCTCGAATTTCTCCGGAAACTCCTCCTCAAATTTATCCTTGAATTCCTTTGCATATTCATCATCGAACTTTTCGTCGAATTCCTTCTCTGCTTTGTCCAGAATATACTGATGAACATCGGCCTTTTCGCCGCCGGCAACGGCCGACAGAAGAGCCTCATCCGCTTTTTTGTTCAGTTCAAAGTGGCCGTCCTCCAGTTTATACTTACTGACACCTTCCTCCGCTGCCTGCATCATACTTCCGTTGGCCACATACATACCGGATACAAATCCGATCGTAAGAATCAGAAACAGACCAACCACCAGATATTTTCGCCAATCCCCGAGAAGTTCTCTGGGGATCCTTTTTATTAATGGATTTCCTGTCTTTTTCATATCGTTTTACCACTCCAGCTCGATTGCAGGAATCTTTGTCTCATTGTGAATATCATGACGAACCACGCCATCCCGCAATTTGATCGTATGATCGGCCATATGAGAGATTGCTTCGTTATGCGTAACCATGATGACCGTACTGCCGTATTTGCGATTAACCTCTTCAATGAGTTTCAGAATCTCCTTGGATGTTTTGTAATCCAGTGCACCGGTAGGCTCGTCACAGAGCAGAATATCCGGGTTCTTCACAACCGCACGGCCGATGGAAACACGCTGCTGCTGTCCGCCGGACAGCTGATTCGGAAGCTTGTACCGATGCTCATAGAGTCCCAGCGTATGCAAAAGCGCATCAATATCCAGCGCCTGATCCGACAGATAGGCACCAACCTCGATATTCTCCTTCACATTCAGATTTGCGATCAGGTTATACATCTGGAACACATAGCCCAGATGCTTCCGCCGATACCGTGTCAATTCCTTCTCACTGAAATCACGCAGTTTATCTCCGTTGATCGAGATGTATCCGTCATCAGCACTGTCAATGCCGCCGATGATATTTAATAAGGTAGATTTTCCGGAACCGGAGGGTCCGAGCAATACACAGATCTCACCTTTCTGCACCGTGAGATTCATTCCTTTGAGCACCTCCTGCCTGGTATCACCGCTGCCGAATCCTTTTTTCAGATCGACGATCTCCAAAAATTTACGTTCTTCTTCTGACATAAAACATCCCCCTAAACAAAAGTTAGATTCAATTAACTAACATATAACAAAAAAGCCGCCTGCAAAGATCTGCTGCATATTGTGCGCTTTCATATTGCACTTTTCTAACAGCAGTTAGCGGTTGCTAATATTTTAGAATATCCAAAACCAGAAGTCAATACTTCCCTCGTTTTCCTTCACGCAGCTTAAACCGCCCTGCAATCATTTCCGTCTATTCCGGTTGCATCACCCGTCATTTCCTCGTAAAATACCAGTCAGGTAACAAATTAAGTCAAGTTCAGCTCCGCACGACCTGACGCTTAGGAGACAGACTTTTTCTCCAGACAGATATACAGTGAGGTACAAAATGAAAAAAACAACAGCACTTCTTTTAACCCTTTGTCTTGCCGGTTCCATGCTCTTTTCCGGCTGCGGTTCTTCCTCCGGCAGCAGTTCCAATACTTCCGCTGCTTCATCGATTTCCGAAACCCGGGATACCGGCAATGCTGAAACCGCTGCAGACACTGCCGCGGCAGCAGCCGACAGCAGCGCAGAGGCAGAAGCCCTGCTCTCCGAAGGTATCTATACCGCTGAGATCACGATAAAAGATTACGGTACCATCACCGTGGAAATGGATGCCGCAAAGGCTCCGATCACCGTCTCCAACTTTGTCAGCCTCGTTAAGGACGGCTTCTACGACGGACTGACCTTCCACCGGATCATTTCCGGTTTCATGATCCAGGGAGGAGATCCGCTGGGCAATGGTACCGGCGGTTCTGATCAGGAGATCATAGGAGAGTTTGCTGCAAACGGAATCACCAATGACCAGTCTCATACCCGGGGTGCCGTCTCCATGGCACGCTCCAACATGCCGGATTCCGCAAGCTCCCAGTTCTTCATCGTCCATGAAGATTCCAACTTTCTGGACGGACAGTATGCCTGCTTCGGCTATGTAACCTCCGGAATGGAAATTGTAGATGCCATCTGTGAAAACACACCGGTCACCGACAGCAACGGAACCGTTCAGAAAAACGACCAGCCGGTCATCGAGTCGATTCGCATAGTGAGTGAGCCATAAATCCTATCTCCGTTAAAAAATCAGCAGGATGCTGCTTTCGATCAACTATACAGCTGCGGCGCAGATTCACAGGATAATCACAAGACAGGCAGAAATGCCTGTCTATTTTTCACCATAATGCGTGCTTTTTTGCACATATCGTGCTTAATATTTCTATGTGGTAAAATCTGACACATATGTGTTATTATCGTTCGGTGAAAAGGAATAATTTCGTGCAAAGATATTGTCCATCTTATACAAATTCAGTCACTTTCCCTCTGATATCCTGACTATTTCGCACCAATAATTGTACTATAGAGGCATCATAGAAACGTGCACAGGCACGATAGCAGCATTCGAATGACGGCATCGTATTCGAAATGCAGAAAAGAAAGGGGATACAAAATGAAAAGAAAAGTACTTGCATTAGCACTTGCAGGCGCAATGGTATGCAGTTTTGCAGGCTGTGGTTCTTCCGCATCCAGCGAAGCACCGGCAGCTGAAACAGCAGCAGCATCCGGTGAGGCAGCTCCGGCAGCAGAGGAAGAAGCAGCTCCGGCAGCAGCTGACGGCGAAGCCGTAACCATTAAACTGCTTCACTTCAAGACCGAGGTTGCAGATCAGATCGAGGATGCAGCTAAAGCTTACACAGCAGAGCATCCGAACGTAACCGTTGCAGTTACCTGCTCCAGCGATTACAATGCAGACCTGAAAGCTGCAATGTCTTCTTCCGATATGCCGACAATCTACTGTCTGGATGGTCCGGAAGACCTGAAAGAGTGGGACGGATATGTTGAGGATCTGTCTGCTGAGCCGTGGGTTGACAGCGTATTCGACGGATATCTTGACAACATGACAAAAGACGGCAAGATCTATGGTCTGCCGATGACAGTTGAAGGCTATGGCTTCATCTACAACAAGGCAATGTTCGAAGCTGCAGGTGTTGATCTTACAACCTGCCAGACAGTTGAGGATTTCGATGCTGCATTCGGTACACTGAAAGAGAAAATCGATGCAGGTGAGCTCGCTGATGAGTTCCCGGCACTTACCTCTGTTGTAAGCTTCCCGGTTGGAGAAGGATGGGTTCCTGGTCTTCACACTTCCAACATCTTCCTTGCAGCTGAGTTTGACGGAGATGTAACTGCTGCATCCGCAGGTTCCATCGAGTTCAAATATGCAGACGACTTCAAGAAACTGGTTGACCTTCAGGTTAAATACACCGAGTTCGCTGATGATCCGACTGCTCTGAACGCTGTTGACTACTCTGCTCAGGTAAGTGCTCTGATCACTGAGAGCTGTGCAGTTATCCAGCAGGGTAACTGGGTTGCATCTGAGGTTATGAATGCAGATCCGGATCTGTTTGAGAAACTGGATATGGTTGCAATGCCGATCACAGAAGGCTACAACGGAAAACTTCCGGTTGGCGTTAACACAAACCTCTGCGTAAACGCAAAAGCTGATGCAGCACAGATCGCAGCTGCAAAAGACTTCCTGACATGGCTGTATACTTCCGAGACAGGAAAAGATTTCGTTTACAATCAGTTCGGTTTCATTCCGGTTATGAGTGGATACGAAGACTTCGAGATCACAAACCCGCTGATCAAAGCAATCATGAACTACTCCGCAGACGGAAACACCATCAACTGGGTAATCTCCGCATATCCGAGCGGCTGGTCTGACGGCGTTTGCGGTATGAACATTCAGAAATACATTGGCGGACAGGAGTCCTGGGAAGACGGAATTGCTGATGATGTAGCTCAGTGGAGTGCTTTAGCTGCACAGTAAATCCTATCCGGATATTTTGAAACACCAATAGTCACAAAAACAAAAAAGGGGCAGAGTGATCTGCTCCTTTCTTTTATCTAACAAAGCTATACATTGGGGGAAACATGAAAAAAAAGATCACCTTCTGGTGCTTCGTCCTTCCGCTGCTGATTCCGTTTGTCATTGTTGTACTGATTCCGGCAGCTATGGGATTCTATTACGCACTGACAGACTGGAACGGTGTCGGATCCAGTGCCAGATTCATCGGATTTGAAAACTTTGCTTACATTTTCACACAGGATAAAGACTTCTGGCTCGCCTTTGGCAGAACCGCAGCCTTCTCCGCTATTGCAATCGTTGTTATCAATATACTTGCCTATCTGCTTGCCCTCCTGGTAACCCAGCACATTCGCGGTGTCAACTTCATGCGAAGCGCCTTCTTCATGCCGAACCTGATCGGCGGTCTGCTTCTTGGATTCATCTGGAAGTTCATCTTCTCTCAGGTTATCGACTCCCTTGGCAAAGCATCCGGTATCGGCTTCTTCCGCAACATGCTGGCAAAACCGGGCAGTGCCATGTTTGCACTGATGGTCGTTGTAACCTGGCAGCTGGCCGGCTACATGATGCTGATCTACATCTCTCAGATTCAGAATATTCCGAAGAGTGTAATCGAAGCTGCCATGATTGACGGTGCAAACCCGTTCCAGAGACTTCGCTACATCATCACCCCTCTAATGGGGCCGGCATTTACGATCTGTCTGTTCTTCACCATCTCCAATACCTTCAAGCTGTACGATCAGAACCTTTCTCTGACAAACGGCGGTCCGATGCGTATGACCGAGCTGGTATCTCTGGACATCTATAACACAGCCTTTGATTACGGTATGATGGGACGTGCACAGGCCAAAGCGATTCTTTTCCTGATTGCAGTC
Source organism: Eubacteriales bacterium (assembly GCA_030527665.1). Taxonomy (GTDB): domain Bacteria; phylum Bacillota; class Clostridia; order Lachnospirales; family Lachnospiraceae; genus Bilifractor. Next base: position 2,755 of record JAUNAK010000058.1, on the reverse strand, counting down.
GTTCTCATCTCTGTTATTCAGCTGAATGTTACTAAGAAAAGAGAGGTGGAAATGTAATGAAAAAAGGTACAAAAATTTTCCTTACCGTCCTCGGATTTTTCCTGGCAATTGCCTTTCTGACTCCGATTCTGATCCTGGTTATCAACTCCTTTAAGGGTCAGAAAGAGATCATGACCAACATTCTCGGACTTCCGCAGAGTCTGAACTTCAACAACTACGTACAGGCACTTGATAAACTGGATTTCGTCACAACCGTTGTGAACTCTCTGTTGATCACTGTTATTTCCTCTGTTCTTCTGGTTTTCCTGTCCAGTGCCTGCGCATGGCAGCTGGTTCGTACCAAAACCAGGCTCAGCGGTATCCTGTACCTGGTATTTGCATCTGCCATGCTGATTCCGTTCCAGTGCGTAATGCTTCCGCTGGTTCGCTGGATGAGTACGCTTGGACTGATGAGCCGTCCGGGACTGATTTTTATGTACATCGGCTTCGGCGGAAGTATGTCCATGATCCTGTTCCACGGCTTTATCAAAAATATCCCGCTGGAACTGGAAGAGGCAGCAGCTCTTGACGGAGCTGGTCCGGTCAAAACATTTTTCCTGGTGGTTTTCCCGCTGCTGAAAAACTCTGCCGTTACCGTATCCATTCTGAATGTTATGTGGATCTGGAACGACTTCCTTCTTCCGTCTCTTATCATCAACAAGAGCGGTTCCCAGACACTGCCTCTGAAGACCTATCTGTTCTTCGGTCAGTACTCCAGACGCTGGGATCTTGCAACAGCAGCACTTGTTATTACCATCATCCCGATCATTATCTTCTATCTGGCTTGTCAGAAACAGATCATGAACGGTGTAACCGAGGGTGCCGTAAAGTGATGACACGCATTCCCTCTGCGAAATTCGCAGACCTCAACTTAACTGTTGCTTAGTATGACATAGGCCCGTGCGGAGCATCTGCACCGCACGGGCTCATTTTATCAGGAGATGACTCATGGATTTAATTAAAGCATGGTGGAAAGAGGCAGTTGTCTATCAGATCTATCCCAAAAGCTTCTGCGACTCCAACGGAGATGGCATCGGTGATCTCAACGGAATCACAAGCAAGCTGGAATATCTGGCTGACCTGGGTATCAACGTGATCTGGCTCTCTCCGATCTATAAATCACCGAATGTAGACAACGGCTACGATATCGCCGACTATGAAGCGATCATGGACAGTTTCGGAACCATGGAAGATTTTGATCGTATGCTGGAAAAAGCACACAGCCTCGGCATCAAGATCATGATGGACCTGGTTGTAAACCATACCTCTGATCAGCATAGATGGTTCCAGGAAAGCAAAAAGGGACCGGACAATCCATACCGCGACTATTATATCTGGAAAAAACCGGTGGAAGGCCGTAAATATCCCAACAACTGGGGAGCCTCCTTCGGTGCCGGTTCTGTCTGGGAGTGGGATGAACCCTCTCAGATGTATTATCTGCATCTGTTTGCAAAAGAGATGCCGGATCTGAACTGGGCAAACCCGAAGGTTCATGAAGAAGTCTTCGGCATGATGCGCCGCTGGCTGGAAAAAGGTGTCGACGGATTCCGTATGGACGTAATCAATCTGATCTCCAAGGATCCGACCTTCCCGGACGGAGAACTGCTGAACCATGAATATTCGGATTTTTATCCGGTAGTAACCAACCATCCCGAAGTACATACCTATCTTCGTGAGATGTACAACAAGGTGCTGAAAGATTATGACACCATCACGGTCGGTGAGTGCTGCTGCACATCTCCGGAAGTGGCAAAGATCTACACCTCAGAAACCGAACGTGAGCTGAATATGATCTTCCAGTTTGATCATATGGGTGTCGACAACGGCCCTCACGGACGCTGGTGTGACCGCCGTATGGATCTTCGTGATCTGAAGGCAGCCATGAGCAAATGGCAGGATGAACTGTATGGACAGGGCTGGAATTCCCTGTACTGGAACAATCATGACCAGCCTCGCTGTGTTTCCCGTTTCGGCAATGACTCCGATGAATATCGTGAGATCTCCGCCAAGATGCTGGGAACCTGCCTGCATATGATGCAGGGTACCCCCTACGTATACCAGGGTGAGGAACTCGGAATGACCAACATATGTCTGGATATCAATGAATACGAAGACATCGAAACTCTGGACACCTATTACCAGTATGTAACCGTTGAGGGAATGGACCCGGAAGAGATGATGCGCTACATCCACTACAAGAGCCGTGACAATGCTCGTACCGGCATGCAGTGGTCCGCAGAGAAGAACGGCGGCTTTACCTCCGGTACTCCCTGGTTCACCGTTAATCCCAATTACACCAAGATCAATGCCGCTTCTCAGGTAAATGATCCGAATTCCGTTTTCTCTTATTACAAAAAACTGATTCACCTGAGAAAAGAGAATCCAGTCATGGTCTATGGAAAATACGAGCTTCTTCTCCCAGAAGACGAAGACCTGTATGTATATACCCGAACCGACGACGATACACAGCTCTATGTACTCTGCAATTTCACCGACAAGGAAAGAACCCTTGCCATCCCGGATGCGTTCCGTGATACAGAAGTACTGATCGCCAACTACGATGCTCCGAACGCAGATGGAACCATTCGTCCCTACGAAGCCTTCGTACTTAAGAGATCACTGTAAAATAAAAAATGAAAAGCCGCCGCTTTCCATTACCGATACGGTAAGGAAAGCAGCGGCTTTATTTTTCGTTATCGCACTTTTTCCATATAGA
>JAUNAK010000130.1 GCA_030527665.1 Eubacteriales bacterium | reverse complement strand
GACGATAGTCGGGTGTTCGTAGGAACCACGTGACTTAAGTCATGTGAGGTTCAGTCTAGAGAGAAGGAGTAATAAAAATTATGATGAAACGAAAAGTAATATCACTTATTCTGGCTGCAGTAATTACAGTCACCGGATGGAGTATGGGTACAAGAACTGCAGAAGCGGACTCTGCAGATACGGTAAGCATGTATCGTATGTACAATCCGAACAGCGGAGAACATTTTTATACCGGAAATGAAGGGGAAAAGGAAAGTCTTCTGAATGCCGGCTGGTGGTGTGAAGGAACCGGTTGGGTTGGCCCCAGGAGTTCGAAAAAGCCGGTCTATCGTTTGTACAATCCGAATGCCGGGGATCATCATTACACTACAAGTGCCGGAGAGCGTGACTATCTGAAAACTGTCGGCTGGAAATACGAGGGAATAGGCTGGTATTCGTCAAAAGAAGGTACGATGCCTGTTTACAGGGAATACAACCCGAATGCGACAACAGGAGCTCATAACTATACGACCAGCGCAGGAGAGGACGCCATGCTTGTGAATGCCGGCTGGAAACAGGAAGGAATCGGCTGGTATGCGTTGAAGGCTGGTAAATCTTATGAACGGCCGGAAGTAAAGGAATTCACGGAGGATCTAAGCGGAGATATCGTAGCCATGGACTTTCTGTCAAGATTCAGTTTGGTCAATTACTCGGATGTTGTAAATTATCTGGGACAGCCGAGTTCATACAGAGGCCCCGAAAAAGTATGGTATGGAAATTTTTATCGGACGTATTCATATGCGGACTATTCCAATATTAATTTCGGTGGATTTAAAGGAACCCTGCATTTTGTGTTTGGAAGTCAATTAGCATGTACGCGAGCATACTGGACGCTGGATGATCCGTCACAGTATGCAGAAGCAAATGCAAGACTGCGCGGTGGGTTCAGAAAGCATTCGACGGCCATTAATGAAATGTGGGGAGATAATGAAAACTATGTTTATAACGAGAATTATAGAGGTGGATTTGTTTTCTTTAGAAATGATAATGGCACACTGACAGTTCTCGGATCTTATGCAGAGTAAAAGGCTTAGGAACCCTTAAGAAAGGCCTATAGGACAAAACGTGTTGATGAGAACAGTCTCAAACCCTTATAAATAAGGTTCTAAGTCAATAGTTGGGGCGCGATTCGTCAAGAATCGCGTCCTTTCGGCATTTTTGGGGATCATTATGGTATATTTCCGTATCGGAGCAATGCAAATGATTTATACAATTGTCATAGACCAGGGGGAATGGTCATACATGGATTCATACTATATAATAGACAATAATAGATGCATATGTGAATAGGTGCAAAGGAGTTATGCAGCATCAAGAAGGAGACGGAAATGACTAGCAAGGAAGCAAGAAGAATCGAGCAGGATTTTTATGAGAAATCAAATCCATCGGATGAGGAGATTTTTCTTTATACGGAGGCCATGGATTTCCTGATTGCGGAAGAGAATAAGCCTATGGATATGATGCGGCTTGGCGGCTTTTATTACGATTTGCGAAAATTTGATCTGGCCTTGAAGTACTATGAAATGGCTTCTGTGTATGGAATCGATGCGGCCGATGAATGCCTGGGATATATCTGGTATTACGGGAGAACCGGTGAACGGGATTACAGGAAAGCATTTGAGCATTATTCCAGATCAATGGACAGAGGAAATCTTGTCTGCACCTATAAGGTGGCAGATATGTACAAGAACGGATATTACGTAGAAAAAAACTACGAGAAGTACAAAGAAATCATCGAAGAGCTTTATCCGAAAATAAAAACGACAAATAAGCTTTTTGACCCGCTTCCGGAGATCTATACACGGCTGGCACGAATTCGAACCGAACAGAAGAGAAATAAGGAAGCCATCGCTCTGTATCTGTATGCCAGGGATTTTCTGGCTCAGAGGATTCGTTACAATGCCTTCTTCGGAAATCTGAACATCATGAAATGGCTGATCGATGACTTGTATGAACTGATGGATTTTGATGAGGACCAGTTTGGACTGTTTGACTTGTATTATTTGCTGAAAAGTCCGCACAAGATCAGTTTTGAATATGAGGATGAGATCTATTGGGTGGAGTCTCTCGAAGAAGAAGGAAACATGGTTGTCCGGTTTGGAGAGAAATGGTATAGGGACCGAGATGATTTTTTTGCAAAGGCATGTATCGATGGCGAAAAGCTGACGGCACTTTACTTCGATCTGGACTATTTTGAGGTGAACTGATGGATATTATTCGAGTGGAAAATGAAGGTTATGCACAATATGAAGAAATGCTGCTGCGGAGAGATAAGCTGAGAAAAGAAGCGTATATTCTGCAGGGAAGGTTCATGAAGGAATTCGGAGATCTGATCACGGCGGTATTTGAGAAGAAAATCTCCTGCATTCAGAAGAAAAAGACGATCGCTTTCTGCCAGCTTGCAGTCAACAGGGGAACATCGATTGATCAGAGTGCGCTGCAGGCATATATTCAGAAGGAGATGGCTAAATACAAATGGCAGTTAAAGCAGATGATCGATGAAAATGATGCCGCACATCAAATGACAGAGATTCCGCCGGAGGATGTGGCAAAGATCAAAAAGATCTATCATCGGCTGGCAAAAAATCTGCACCCGGATATTAATCCGAAAACCAATGAGATCGAAGGGCTTCAGATACTATGGAATATGGTCGTTACAGCATATCGTTCCAATTCTCTGGAAGATATGGAGGAGGCAGAGATACTGGTGAATCGTGCCTTGAAAGAACATCATATTTCCGGAATGACAATCGAGATTCCCAATCTGGACGAAAAAATCGCCAAAGTAAAAGAGGATATCCGGCAGATCAAATCAACCAATCCTTATCAGTATAGATATCTGCTTGCGGATAGAGAGCGCATGCGGGAACAGAGAGAATCTCTCCGGAAAGAACTGGAAGAGTATGAGAAATATGAAAAAGAGCTGGATCAGATCATGGAACAGCTTCTGGGAGAAGGAGTGAAGATCACATGGCGAATGAACTAGATATTTCAAAAGGCGGCATTGTGTCTCTGGTTCAGAATCAGGAGCTGGGAGATATCATCAAACCACTGGTGCGGGAAATACACCTGTTTGATACCTATGTAGCCGGAACCACGCATCTGCAGGACAAGTCCGTTCTGGAGACGATTCAGGTTCAGGACAGTCTGCTTCTTCGGCGGGAAGATAACAAGTATGACAGTAATGCTGTGCTTATTCTGAACAATGAGCAAAAGAAACTGGGATATGTGCCGGAGAAGGATAATCTGATCTTTTCCAGGCTGATGGATGCAGGGAAAATGCTGAAGGCGAAGATAACTAAAATCGAGAAAAAAGGAAGCTTTACACAGATCAGCATCGGTATATATCTGGTGGATTTCTGAGGACTTCGACAGAAAAATAGTTCACTGAACAATGATAAAAGAATCAGATGTCTCAAGGTAAAGTTACAAGGAGACATATGAAGCCCCTGTCACAGCTGTGACAGGGGCTTCGGTTATATTGCGGGTCATCCAACTTAGTTGGGGTTTCTCCAAGTTAATTGGGGACGATCGTTAGGG
>JAUNAK010000057.1 GCA_030527665.1 Eubacteriales bacterium | reverse complement strand
GTAGTCAGGCGGTAATGCTTAAAACAGAATTTGCGAAAAACTATTGACGGTACCGTCTGGAGAGGGCATTTCACGATAAATACATAGACCTCCGCAGCCAACTATCTTATCTTCTACTTTTGCAAATACTGCAATATGCTTATTTGTCTCTAGCATCTCCTGATAATATTCGAGGTTCTCTTTTAAGATCTCATCGCTATCTTCCTGCGTCCAGTCAACAAACACATTTGTTAGAACCTCCATTCGTCACTTAATCAAATTATCAATCTCTGAAATATTCGCTTCAAAAATTTTTATACTCATATTTATTTCTCACTTTTCTTCGCTGCCTTCTTCGCAGACGGAGTTAACTCCTCATAGTTGACTGTGAATTGACTTAAGATAAGTTGGCTTGTAGCCAAGACCAATCATTTCACACTGCCACTTTCTAATTTTGGCAGCTGTAATTTCATTGATTGGCATATCTCCAAAATAAGGAAGAATCTTGCATCGAAATATATGCTCCTTGTTCTCAAGGGTAGTCTCCTTGAGTCGCTTACTCATATCCTCCATATAAATTTGCCAAAAATCCTTTAGTGTCATACTGGGATCCGATGCCTGTTGCAATAAGAAGTGTGCTAGCCATTCCTCGGCCTCCTTCTTGGTTCTAAATCCCTTCCTGGATGACTTCCTTTTCTTACCAGTCCAATCGGTGTAACGATACTGTATATGCCAGGTTCCGTTTGGATCCCTTTTTGCACTGTTAGCCACTAGGCACTCACCTCCTTTGCTCTAGATCCTCCGAAATATCTTGCGTCAAAATATTCCTTTGGAATCTTTCCATCAATAACTAGGAACCCATCTTTTTCAAGCTCCTTATTCATCTTTTTAATGAGTCCGTAGGATTTGGTTCTTCCAACTCCCACCATTTCAGCAATTTCTGCTGCTGTGTAATAAAGTCTTTCCATAACTTTTTTTCCTTTCTTTTTTGATTTGTTTTTTTACTTCCAACAATCGACCTGATGGCAGGATTTCCATCACACATGCATCCTTACAGCATCTCCGAGAATTAGTTCCCCCGAGCTTCCCCCATTACGTGCGACGGGTTTTCACCGTTCAAGTTGTGGCTGGGAAGGAGTATCATTTGTGGCCTTCATTGCGATTAAAGCTTCCTTTGCTTTATTTGGGATTTCCTTATTTGTCGCTCCGCTTTCGCATCACCGCGTAAGATCCGTATCGCTCGATACCTCTGTAGCCGATTGCGCCTTATTCAGTTTTCAAGGTTCATTTCTTTTTATCCGTATCTTCTGATACGCTTGTGGAGTTTATATTAGCGTATCTTTTGGTACGTGTCAATATCTTTTTGTTGCGTTTTCGTATCTTTTGTTATAAAATATTATCAAAAGATACGTCCCGTACTTCGTGTACGCAAAATTACAGCGATAGGAGCAATCATTATGACAATTGGAGAAAATATTCGAAGGATCCGCAAAGAGCGTGGCCTTACTTTAAAGCAGCTTGGTGAAGCAGTTGGTGTTAGCGAGGCCTACATTCGTGCTTATGAATCAGGCAGACGCAATCCCAAGCAAAAATCATTAGAAGCAATTGCAACTGCGCTTCATGTAAATGTCGAAACCCTTTCAGGCGCTGATTTCGATGGTGTAAAAGCCATGCACAGACTATTTCAGGTATTTCGCCAATATAGTGGGGAATTATTTGAATACCAGGATGAAGATGGTAACGCCCAGGTGGCTTTAAGTCTTGGAAGCCTTACTCTGATGCGTTCCTGGTTTGAACGATATAAGAAATATCAAAATGAAATTAAAGAATGTGAAAAAATAAAGGATGTGACTGAGAAAGCCAACGCTCTTCTTCGTGCGGAAGAATCTTTTAATCTTTGGATGGATATCTATCCAGAATCTGAATCATGGCCTGAAAGACTTATGATTCAGAAATCTCATGATAAGACAATGGACTGGTTAGGACTGAATCCCAAGGTTCACGATTAAATCTATAGGTAAAATTCATTAAGAATAATTTTTTGTACCCAAAATGTACCCAGAGCCAATTAAAAAATCCCTACAAACCGCTTAAAATCACGGTTTGTAGGGATTTGATGTATTATTCCATTTCAATGGTTCCCGGCGGCTTGCTGGTGAGATCGTAGAATACGCGATTGACGCCTTTGACCTCATTGATAATTCTGCTCATTACCGTCTGTACCACAGACCAGGGAAGCTCTGCGGCTTCGGCAGTCATGAAGTCGATCGTGCGTACGGCACGAAGGGCAACCGCATAGTCATAGGTTCTCTCATCACCCATAACACCTACGGAACGCATATTGGTAAGAGCTGCGAAGTACTGGTTCGGTTCTTCCATCAGCCCCTCTTTTACTGCTTTCTTGATTTCTTCTCTGTAGATATAGTCCGCATCCTGCACGATGGCAACCTTCTCGGCATTTACCTCACCGATGATACGGATTCCAAGACCCGGACCCGGGAACGGCTGACGGAATACCAGGTACTCCGGAAGTCCAAGCTCCAGTCCTGCTTTTCGTACCTCGTCCTTGAACAGATCACGAAGCGGCTCAATGATCTCCTTGAAATCGACGAAATCCGGAAGTCCGCCTACGTTGTGATGCGATTTGATAACTGCGGATTCTCCGCCCAGACCGCTCTCTACAACGTCCGGATAGATGGTTCCCTGTGCAAGGAAATCCACTGCACCGATCTTTTTGGCTTCCTCTTCGAAGATACGAATGAACTCCTCACCGATGATCTTACGCTTGCTCTCCGGCTCTTCCACGCCTGCAAGCTTGCTGTAATATCTCTCCTGTGCATTAACACGGATAAAGTTCAGGTCGAACTCTCCGTTCGGTCCGAATACTCCTTCAACTTCATCGCCTTCATTTTTACGAAGAAGGCCGTGATCAACGAATACACAGGTCAGCTGCTTACCAATGGCTTTTGCAAGCAGAGCTGCTGCTACCGAAGAGTCTACACCGCCGGAAAGAGCGAGCAGTACTTTTCCGTCTCCTACCTTCTCACGAATGGACTGAATGGCACTCTCTACGAAGGAATCCATTCTCCAGCTTCCGCTGCAATGGCAGACATTATATACAAAGTTGGAAAGGATCTCTTTTCCGCGAACGGTATGCAGAACCTCCGGATGGAACTGGATCGCATACAGATTTTTCTCACGATTCTCACATGCTGCAACCGGGCAGTCATTGGTATGTGCACAAATGCTGAATCCCGGAGCTGTCTGAGAAATATAATCGAAATGGCTCATCCATACGATGGTCTGCTCTTCCAGTCCCTGAAACAGCGGAGACTCCGTATTGAGGAATGTCTCTGTTTTTCCATACTCACGAACCGGAGCTTTCTCAACTTTTCCTCCAAGTACATGCTGCATCAGCTGTGCACCGTAGCAAAGACCGAGAATCGGGATTCCCAGCTCAAAAAGTTCCTTTGTATAAGTCGGAGCACCTTCCTCGTAACAGCTGTTCGGTCCACCCGTAAGAATGATACCAACCGGATTCATCTCTTTGATTTTCTCCAGCGGTGTACGATACGAATAGATCTCACAGTATACGCTGCACTCACGTACCCGTCTGGCAACGAGCTGATTATACTGACCGCCGAAATCAATGACGATCACTTTTTCCTGTGTTTCCTGTGCCATACATTTATCCTTTCACTTGTGATGGTGATTTCCTAAAAAAATACAGAAAATATTATACTGCACAATATTTTGTGTGTCGACAGACAACTTCAACAAAGAGTTGCGCCTGTTTGCCCTCTCTTTGCATACTTCCGCAAATGCACTTTCTTACGAAGCAAAAAAACGTCCATCGGATATTCTCTTTGCATGTATAGCAAAAAACGATTCAAAGCATGCAGCTTGACGTACATGTTTTTGAATCGTTTTCTCGAGGAGCCGATCGTACATTCCGTACTTTTAACTGCTCCGTTTATCTCAATTATTCATTCTCCAGCTTCAGTCCGCGGGAGATAAGTACTGCAACTACCAGCAGTGCTGCGAAGAACAGATATGCATAACGAACCTCGCCGAATACGCTGATGCATACAGAGATCAGAACAAAGGTCAGCTGACCGATCATACTGATCATCGGGAAGAGGATCGCATTGGCAGAGCGGAAGTTTGTTCTTCCGAATGCACTGATCTCAAAAGTAGGAATGAAGATCTGCATGAAGGTAATAACACAGCCGAACATCGGAATGGAGATGTACATCAGGGCCGGAATATTGGTGAAGTTCAGCACGAAGGCCAGTGCCCACCAGATACCGAAGAAGGTAAATGCTTTTCTTGTACCGAAACGGTTCTCCACATAACCAACGATCATACTTCCGAAGATACCTACAATAGCCATAGCAGACATCATCAGTGCAGCCTTGGAATCGGAAATATTGCTGTCGGTGCAGCGTCTCAGGAACTGAGACATCAGACCGGTACTGCAGAGGTTGGCGATACCCATCATGATCAGGATATACCAGAAGGATTTCATCTTGATCAGTGTTGTAAAGGAGATCTTCGCATCCGCTGCCTCTTCCTGTCCGTTTGTCTCTGCTTTGTCCATCGGCATATTATCCGGCAGACAGCCGCACTCTTCCGGTGTGTCTTTTACCAGAAGGAAGCATACAACAGCTACAATGATCAGAACAACGCAGATGACCAGTACACCTTTTTTCAGTCCCAGATTATTCATCAGGAAGTTCATAACGGAGATCATGGAGATTGTGGCGATCGGCGGTCCGATCGATACGAAGCCCATAGCCAGACCTTTCTTGCGCGGGAACCAGTTTGCAATCAGAGAGTTTGCTCCGAAGAAGGCAAAGGACTGCGCAAAGCAGATGGCTCCGAACAGACCTACCACATATACAGCAATCGATGTTGCGGTTGCATATAGGAAAACAAAGACCGCACTTGCCAGAAGTCCTAAGATAATGGAAAATTTCGGTCCTTTTTTGTCACAGAGTTTTCCGAGGAACAGGTTTCCGATTACACTGCAGCAGCCGGCAACCGATGCCAGGTTCAGTACCATCGTATATTCCCATCCGTTGGCAGCAGCCAGTTTCGGGAGAATGATATTTTCACCGTCTGTGGTGCAGGCACAGGTCAGAACATACATGAAAAAGCAGAGAATGACGATCATCCAGCCTTTTTTTCCGAAGTTGTATTTGTTCATAGTTTTATTTTATGCGGGCAGACCTGCCAAAGGAAGGTCTGCCTATCCTTTCTATATGTTTACGTTGCTATTAATAATTTAAATATTTCTTGCAGTCCAGTATGCAGTATCGATTGCCTGATAGATCATAGCGACATTTTTGCAGTCACCGATGATTCTGTACTCTTCTGCTGCATCACAGAGTGCATCTACCTTGCTGAACGGAGAACGGAGGCCGAGTGCATTGACTACGGTATCTGCCTTGATCAGGAACTCGCCGTCCTTGTTTTCTGCAATTACGCCCTCTTCCGTTACCTCTTTTACTTTGGTCTGCAGGAAGAGTTCAGCGCTCTCTTTTACATGCGGCATCAGTCCGCCTCTGTAGAAGCTGTTTACCTCGATGGCAACATCATCCTTCATCTCTACGATGGCAACCTCTTTGCCGTCTGCAGCGAAGGAACATGCAGCTTCTGCTCCGACAAGTCCGCCGCCCATGATAACGATCTTCTTGCCGAGTTTTTCCGGATGCTCTTCTGCTTCGATGGCAGACAGAACTTTATCACTGTTGATGCCTTTGATCGGCGGAACCAGTGTCTCGGATCCGATTGCCACAAAGAGAGTATCCGGCGCAAACATCTTTACGAATTCCGGAGTTGCCTCTGTATTCAGAAGGACTTTTACGCCGGCTTTGCGAACACGTTTCTCCATAACACGGATCAGGATACGAATATCTTCCTTGAAGAATGCAGCTCCTGCCGGATGCAGATTTCCGCCCAGACGGTCACTCTTCTCCACCAGTGTTACATCATGCCCGCGCTCTGCAGCCGTAATTGCCGCCTGCATACCTGCAGGGCCGCCGCCTGCAACCAGGATCTTCTTTCTGAATTCCGGTGCCGGATTCGGCTCACGCAGAAGAAGCTGATTACCCTGTGTCGGGTTAACGGTACATTTGATCATTTCCAGCTGGCCGGTCGCACCGAAGCACTCGTAGCATCTGAGACACGGTGAGATGTCATCCGCTCTGCCTTCCAGTGCTTTTTTCGGCAGATACGGATCGGCAACCAGTGCGCGTCCGATCTCAACCAGATCTGCCTGACCGGTGGCAATGATTTCTTCCATATGTGCCGGATCATTCAGGGAACCTACACAGGCTACCGGTGTTTTTACATGACGTTTGATCTCAGCTGCCAGATATACGTTTACGCCGCGCGGGAAGAAGGAGTTCGGATGGGTTCTGCAGAACATTGCCGGATCCTCATGGTTTCCGCAGGAGATATTGAACAGATCGACTTTGTCGTCCACCATCTTGGCAACTTCCACATAATCCTGCAGTCCCAGACCGTTATCCAGGAAGTCGTCGCCGTTCAGACGAAGCTCGATCGGGAATCCCGGTCCGACATTTTTGCGCACCTCATCCAGCACCATGCAGAGGAAGCGTGCACGATTTTCCAGTGAACCGCCGAACTCATCGGTTCTGTGGTTAATTCCCGGCGAAAGGAACTGGTTGAACAGCCAGCCGTGAGCCGCATGCACCTGCACCATGTCATAACCGACATCCTTGCAGAGCTTTGCAGCTTTTCCGTAGGAGTCAATGATCTCATAAATCAGTTCCTTCGGCATTTCCTTTACTTCGCCGGCAGGCATCATCATATCACTGGGGCCGTAAGCAACCTCTCCGGTATCTACATCACCGCCGACAGATGCCAGACCGCCGTACATGCCGCCGTGGGACAGCTGAATATTTGCCAGACCGCCTGCATGGTGGATCAGCCGGCAGGACTCGGTAAGTCCCTGACGAACACCGAAGGAATCCAGCTGCAGCTGTTTGTTATGGGATTTTCCTGTTGAGGAATGCGGAATCGCTTCGCCATAGGTTACGACTGCACAGCCGCCCTTTGCCTTCTCTTCCAGATAGGCATTCATCTCCGGAGTCATATGACCCTCGGTCGTGATCATACTCGGGCTGGTCGGAGCCGCGATGATGCGGTTCTTTAATTTCAGGTTACCGATACGAATCGATGAAAAAAGATGCGGATATAAATCCTTTCCCGGAAATCTTTCTGACATAGTATTTCTCCTGTTAATTGACAAAAAATGTACTTTTTCCTTAAAATAGTATATAGTTAACCTGTTTATTCCAACGAGAGGTTTGATCATCTATGACGATTCAGGATATTACCTGCTTTATCAAGCTCGCTGAAACACTCAGCTATACTAAGACCGCAGAGGCTCTGTACATTTCACAGCCTGCGGTTACCAAACATATAAAAATTCTTGAAAACGAGATCGGTGCCCCATTGTTTGACCGAAGCATCCGCCGTGCCATCACACTGACAGAAATCGGTTCTCTTCTGTATCAGGGACTGAAGCAGTGCGAAAACATCTATAACGAGACCATGCAGAACATTCAGCTCCATACCAATCAGTCCACGCTGTTTCTCAATATGCTGCGCGGAACGACGATCCCGGATAACTTTGTTCGTGCAACCTCAGCATTCATGACCGAGAACCCGGATTTCCGTCACCTGGCTAATTTTATTGAGTACAGCGATTTTACCAGTGTTCTGGATCGGGGCGAGATCATCTTCTGCGCACGGGATCTGATCCCCTCCGGCAAAAATTATGCGAATCTGAAGCTTACGCAGGAGCCGGTCCCTTATTACATCTATGCTTCCGAAAACCATCGGGCCTTTGCCTCCAAAGACCATATCGAGCTGTCGGAGATTGCCGACTCCAGTCTCTTCCTGGCCAACTCCATGCCCAAGCAGGAACGGGATATGCTGATGGAGACGCTGATCAAACTCTTCGGCAGACCCCCGAAGGAAACCATGTTTCTGGACAGCATGGATTCGGTTGCCCTTTTCCTTCGCTCCAGCGAATGCTTTACCATCGGAACCGGCTGGAATGTCATGAGTACCCGTTCCGGTCTACATCGTATTCCGCTGCCGCTGTTCACCGATTTCTATGCCGTCTGGAATCTGTACAAACAGAAAAATCCCTTTGTACAGCCTTATCTGCAGGCTTTGATCCACAGCCATGCCTGATGAAAACAGAAAGACTTAAAAATGCCGCCGCCGGCTTTTACGCCGCCGACGGCAATTTTTTTGCCTATCTCGTTCTTATAACTTACTCATCCAATTCAAAGTAAAGTGTTGTATAACGGCCCATGTCGAAGAATACCGGACGAAGTTTTACCGGAAGCTTATCCTGAATCTCTCTTGCTTTTTTCTTCTTCATGTTGATGATGATCGCATTGTAGCAGGGTCCTTCTTCAAACTGAACCTCACCGCATACATATTTCAGTCCTTTGTCCTCCAGCTCCAGACGGGCATTCAGAGCACCTGTAAATACGAAGCTCTTCAGCTCTGCCTTACCGGAAAGAGTGATCCACTCGGTATCCGGACATCCGCACTCGTTGCATGCCATACGCGGCGGGAATGCGATCTCTCCGCACTCTTTGCATTTCTTTGCGTAGATCACGCCGTCTTTTAAACCATTCCAGAATTTCTCAACAATGTGTTCTCTGTTCCAGAATTCCTCTGTTTTAATTGTCTGTGTTTCCATTGCTGACCTCCTTAAAAGTTAGATTCCAGAATAATTGCACGTACGTTCTGAGCACCGCCGAATCCTCTCAGGAAGGTATGCTTCGGTGTCTTCTTGATCTGACGCTCGCCGGCCTCACCACGCATCTGTGTAACAGCCTCAAAGATATCAGCCATTCCGGAAGCGCCGAATGCATGACCGTATGAAGTACGTCCGCCGTTTGTGTTGACCGGCTTGTCACCATCGTAAGCAAGTCTTCCGTCAATTGCATATTTCCATCCTTCACCCTTCGGCAGATAGCCGATCTCCTCAGCTGCAAGGAATGCAGAGGAACCGATGAAGTCATTTACCATAACCAGATCCATATCATCTGCAGTCAGACCGGTCAGTTCGAATACCTGACGAGCAGCTTCTGCAGTTGCCTTCTTCTCCAGATGCGGAATACCAGCATCCAGTACGGAAGCACCAACACCCAGAACTTCGATCGGCTTGTCAGAGAACTGATGAGCGATCTCGGTCGGTACAACGATAACTGCTGCAGCACCGTCGGCAACACAGGAGTCACTGGACTGTCTCAGATACTGTGTCATCTTCGGGTTGTACGGAGATTTCATGTAATCCCAAGGAGTCTCAAATCCATGCTCTTTTGCCAGCTCATCATAAGTGGTACGTTTGATCGCACGCGGGCAGAGAGCAGCTGCTCTTCTGAAGTGATATGCCTGATGCATCAGAGCTTCGTCGATCTGCTCAGCTGTCAGGTTGTTCTCATGTGCGTAGAAGTTGATCCAGTCATCATGGTTCATACCCGGACCGCCGCCCAGATATCTGGTATATGCACGATCAAAGATAGAATCCAGATCCGGGAACAGTACCTCTGCGGTCAGAGCGGTACGCATATGTGCCGGTGTATTGCCGTCCGGCATACCGCATCCAAGATCGGCAGCACCGGAAAGGACGATGTCATATGCACCGCTGGCAACTGCCCATACAGCCTGCTCCAGACCGATGTATCCGGTACAGCATCCTTCGGAATGGGAGAAGGAACCTTTTCCTCTCATACCTACCCACTCGGCAACCTGCAGGTTCGGAGTAATGGATTTCTCCAGAACACCCGGGTTGGCACATCCGTGGATCAGGAACTGTACGTCCTTCGGAGATACATGTGCATCCTTCATTGCATCCATGGCAGCATAGCCGAACAGCTCGCCATGTGTCAGTCCTTTATAGGTATCGTTCAGGATCGTATTCATGAACGGAGTCGCTCCGATACCAACGATGGAAACGCTTCTTAAATTTTTTCCAAGTTTTACGTTATGCAGCATTTTTCCTACAGCGCGATTCTCTCTCGCGCCCTTCCTTTCTTCTTAGTAGAACAGCAGAATCATTCCTACAGATTGGAATTACATCTCATCCATAACGAAATCTACCAGATCACCGATGGTCTTGTAGTTTGCGAATCTTGCAACCGGTACCATAACATCAAATTCATTCTCAATGGAAGCTGCCATAGCAACTCTCTGCAGAGACTGTGCTCCCAGCTCTTCTGCGATATCTGTATTCTCGTTGATGCCTGCTGCATCTTTGCCGAATGCCATTGCTGCGAACTCGATCATCTGCTCCATTACTTCTTCTCTTGTCATTGTTGTACCCTCCGTTAAATGTAATTGTTATTTTCTTGTAGGTCTTTGTCTGACCCTTATGCTTATATTATATGTATATGTTCCATAATCTTCCAATACATATAACGCTTTTTGTTATCACTTATTGGTTATAACGGTGTTGACAGTTTTCACCTGATCGTTCATAATATATTGTAATAATCACTTATTTCTTACAATTATATCGTTATATCTATCTTCTATATCGGAGGTAATTCCATGCTTTCCTATCTCGATGACTTCTGCAATCTGTTTTATCTGGCGACAGCGATTCCGATTTCCTACTACAACACAGAAGCTGATGCCAAAGGCTATTTCCCCGATCAGATCGATGTTCCTGGGATCTTCCGCAATACCCTGCCCGGATTTTCCAATCTAAATGCAAACCCGGATTATTTTGTTTCAGATTCTTTCAGTTACTATGGCTGTGTTCGATCCGAAACCGAACCCTTTATGCTCTTCATCGGTCCGGTCTACAGTACGCCGGTTTCCGATGCAACGATTCGTAACTTTATGAAGGAGTGGGCCATCTCTCCGGAACATAAAGCTGTGATCTCCGAATACCTGTTGCATCTGCCGGTCATCTCCTTCAACCGTTTCCAGGAGCTTCTCGGATTATTGTACTGTGCCGTCAATCAGAAGCCGATCGATATCATTGCTCACTTTCATATTAATACGGATGTGCAGAAGTCCGATTTTTCCGACCTGCATTCCAAACAGGTCTATGAAGCCAAAGAAAACCGGATCTACCATAATACCTGGCATTTTGAGCAGAAACTGATGAACTGCATCCAGCAGGGCGATGTGGATTCTCTCAACGCCCTGCTTCAGATCGATCATGGACTGGACGAAGGAATCGTCGCTGATAATGCACTGCGTCAGCACAAAAACATTTTTATCTCCATCATCACTCTCGCAACCAGAAGTGCCATCAACGGCGGCATGGATATCGAGCAGGCCTATCAGCTCTCCGATCTGTACATTCAGGAATGTGAACGGACAACGCAGATCTCTGCTATCGCCAATCTGGAATATACGATGCTTGTGGATTTCTGCAAACGTGTATCCCAGAACAAGATCCCACAGGGCATGTCACCGGAGATCTTTGAATGCATCCAGTATATCAACCGTCATATCAACGATCCGGTCCAGGTCGGTGATGTTGCCGATCATATAGCACGAAGCCGTTCCTACACATCCGAAAAATTTAAAAAGGAGTTAGGCTTTAACCTGAACTCCTTCATTACACGGCGAAAGCTGGAAGAAGCCAAAAGTCTCCTTACCTATTCAGACAAAAGTCTGAGCGAGATCAGTACCTATCTCTGCTTTTCCAGCCAGTCCTATTTTCAAAATCTCTTCAAAAAAACATACGGTGTCACTCCCAGACATTACCGGGAGCAGCACCGCAGACATTGATTTCTCTCAGCCGGAGACTGCTGTCGGTCCCCGGCTGAGAGTTTTTTCACTTCATGACAATATGAACGACTATTCTGTTTTACTCAAACAGTAAGATAAAATTTTCCGTTTGTCAGTTCTTTCTGTTCTCCGTTCGGCAGAATAACGACAGCAGCTGTATTGGCCGGAATACTTCCCTTCAGATAATATCCTTCTCCAACTTTACCCCAGGTCAGCTCGATCTTTCCTCTTGCACTCATGTAGGAACCGCTCACCTCAGAAAGCGGAACATCATACTGCGGTGCAATGCGGATCCTGTCATAGGCCAGACCGTCATTCTGAATTCCGAGAACACGGCGGTACAGGAAATCTCCGACACAGCCGAATGCATAATGATTGAAGGAGCATTCGCTGCGGGCACCATCCTCACGGATCGCATCCCAGTTCTCCCAGAGTGTCGTTGCACCATGATCCACTTCATACAGCCAGGACGGGCACTGTCTCTGGAACAGTACTTTCCATGCGGTCTCTTCATATCCATAATCGCAGAGAATGTCCAGAATATGCGGGGTAGACATGAAACCGGTATCCAGCTTGTATCCGTTCTGTGCGATCAGTTCATTCAGTCTTGCCGCAAATACAGGTTTGATCTCCTCCGGAACCATGTTGTATTTCAATGCAAGGATGTAATTGCCCTGCATCTCCTGTCCAAGGCGATGATCCTCGGTGATATACTCCTCTGCAAAGGCTTCCCGAATACGTTTTGCATATGCTTCATACTTCTCTGCATTCTCTGTGTATCCGAGTATGCGGGAGATATTCGCATACAGATCCGAAATATAGGCCAGCAGTGCCGTATCCGCATAATTCATTGTCAGAAATGCAGACATCGGGCCGTCGGTAAATCCCTGCTCATTGACTACGGAAGGAATGATCCAGTCACCGAAATGGAAACCGCTGTTGATCAGATAATGCTGGTTGTCCAGCTGTCTGCCGCTCATTGCGGATACGTCCACTTTGAGTGCACCGGAAACGTTAAATGCATTCGGCAGTTCATAGGCAGCTGCAGCCATAGCCTCCAGCCATTTTCCCATTGCTTCATAATTCTCGGAAAGGACCTTCTTGTCTCCGTTCAGTGTATACAGCTGCCAGGGAAGGGTCAGAATAACATCGCCCCATCCAAGGGAACCGGCTGCCGCCTGTGAGATATAGCAACGGATCTGCGGGACCGTTCCGAGAATCTGTCCGTTCTCGTACTGCTCCACACGAATGCTCTTCAGCCAGGACTTATAAAAAGCAGTCATCTGCTGGTTGTACAGTGCCGTTGAGCCGTATACGACTACATCACCGGTCCATCCTGCTTTTTCTCTGGTCGGACAGTCCGTAGGAATTGTAATGTTATTGGACCGCTGGCTCCAGTAGATATTGTGCTGCAGCTGGTTGAAGGATGCATCGGAGCAGGAGAAGCTGCCGGTCACCGGATTGTCTGTGCTGATCGCCAGCGCCGTAAACTGCTCCTTTGTCCAGTCTTTACCGCCGGTTACGCGAACATAACGGAATCCGTGATAGGTGAATTTCGGCGAAAAGATCTCCTCTTCTCCGCCTTTGCAGATATAGGTATCCTTCTGCGGCTGTGTTGCCTTCTCGAACACATAGAAATAGTTTCCTTCCGGATCCAGTTCCTCTCCATGTTCAAAAGTGATCGTTTCGCCCTTCTCTCCGTGGATCGCAACTTCCAGAACACCGGCAAGATTCTGCCCGAAATCAACCAGTACCTCCCCTTTCGGAGATGTCCAGACACGCTTTGCGGTTACACGCTCAAATACCTTAGCTAGCGGATAGTTCTGTGCTTCCACGATGTGATCCGGCTTTCCTTTTACGATAACCGGCTTCCATTCTTTTTCTGCATCCTCTTTCGATGCATCATAGGTCTCTCCATAGAACAGATCCGCCAGACGAACCGGACCGTCATAGGTATAGGTCCAATCCGCATCGGTGCAGATGATCTGTTTGCTTCCATCTGCATACCAGATGTGCAGCTCCATCAGCAGTCCCGGTACTTCTCCATATTCGCAGCCGTGTCCAAAGGCGATCTTTCCTTTATACCAGCCGTCTGCAACCGTTACATCCATTGTGTTCTCTGTTCCAAGCAGTTCTTTGACATCAAATGTCTGGAACAGGATCCGTTTGTCATAGGTTGTAAATCCCGGATTCAGAATGGAATCCGTTACCGCCTGTCCGTTGAGCTTTGCCTCATAGATACCGTGAGATGTTATAAACAGTCTTGCTTTTGTCACCGGCTTCTTTGCTGCAAATGTCCTGTGCATGCAGACGGCCGGATCGTAGGGTTCAATCGGAAGCGCTTTCATAATATCGCCTTCCAGACGCATCTCTACCGGCTCTCCGCGCATCATGGCAGCCACCTGCTCATCCCATTCTTTATTTGCAAGGATCAGCGGATTGGTTTCCAGCTGCGGAAGCGGATCCGGCTCGATCCACTCTGCGGTCCATTCCGATGCATCCATGAAAGCAGTTTCGAATCGTGCTGCTTCACTGTCTGCCCATTTTCCCTTCTGATTCCATACACGGATCTGATACGTATAGGAGGTCAGAGAAACCAGTGCAGCTCCCTCATAGGTAATATCGATCGTTTCTCTGCTTTCCACTTTTCCGGAATCCCAGATCTCTTTTCCAGATTCATCAAAGACCCGAATCTGATAGGCTGTCTGAAAAACATCAGCTTCCTCTGCTTCGATCGCCCACGAAAAAGACGGTTTTGCAGTTGTCACTGCAAGCGGATTTCTCATATTTTCACATGTGATCTGTGTAATTTTCATTCTTCTCTCCAATCTGAATATGACATTCCTGCGGCTGTATTCGGTTTCTGCCAAATCGAAAAATACAATTTCCGGTTACTTACGCTGTCTGCCGGCGAATTCTCTTACGAGATCTGCGTATTACTTCTGTTTTTCTGGTTCCCATTATATAGGGCCAAAGGAGAACTGTTTTGTAATTTTGTTTAATTTATTACAATTTTATCCAGATCTCATTTCGGAAAATGGGAATACATGTTTCAGGTCAACCGAAATGGAATGTATGCTGCGAATTCATCATTGCAAAGCAGTCGAAATAAGAAAAGCTTTTGCGCCTGCCGTGCTTTGCACAGCACAAAAAAGGGAGTGACCGAAGTCACTCCCTGTCATTTCATGATCAGATCACGAATATGTAATTATTTTGCTGCGATAGCTGCCTGAGCTGCTGCCAGACGAGCGATCGGAACACGGAACGGAGAACAGGATACATAATCCAGACCGATCTTGTTGCAGAACTCAACAGAGGACGGATCTCCACCATGCTCACCGCAGATACCGATGTGCAGGTTCGGGTTAACCGGTTTTCCAAGAGTGATAGCCATCTCCATGAGCTTGCCAACACCTGTCTGATCCAGTTTTGCGAACGGATCGTTCTCGAAGATCTTAGCATCATAGTAAGCGTTCAGGAACTTACCAGCGTCATCACGGGAGAATCCGAATGCCATCTGTGTAAGGTCGTTGGTACCGAAGCAGAAGAAGTCAGCCTCAGCTGCGATAGCGTCTGCTGTCAGAGCTGCTCTCGGGATCTCGATCATTGTACCAACCTCGTACTCAAGAGCAACACCAGCTGCAGCAATCTCTGCATCAGCGGTCTCAACTACGAACTTCTTAACGTATTTCAGCTCTTTAACATCGCCAACAAGCGGGATCATGATCTCCGGTTTGATGTTCCAATCCGGATGAGCTGCTTTTACTTTCAGAGCTGCGCGGATAACTGCGGTTGTCTGCATCTTGCAGATTTCCGGATAGGTAACTGCCAGACGGCATCCACGATGTCCCATCATCGGGTTGAACTCTACGAGGGACTCGATAACAGTCTTGATTTCTTCAACAGTCTTGCCCTGAGCAGCTGCCAGTTTAGCAATGTCCTCTTCCTCAGTCGGAACGAACTCATGCAGCGGCGGATCCAGGAAACGAATGGTAACCGGGTTTCCTTCCAGAGCCTCGAACAGACCCTCGAAGTCCTCCTGCTGGTACGGAAGAACTTTAGCCAGTGCAGCCTCTCTCTCCTCAGCAGTTGTGGAGCAGATCATCTCACGGAATGCATCGATTCTGCCCTCGCCGAAGAACATATGCTCTGTACGGCACAGACCGATACCTTCAGCGCCAAGCTCAACAGCTTTCTTAGCATCTGCCGGTGTATCAGCATTTGTACGAACTTTCATAGTTCTGAACTTGTCAGCCCAAGCCATGATACGTCCGAATGTACCAGCAATTGTAGCATCTACAGTTGCGATAGCACCGTCATAGATGTTACCTGTTGTACCGTCGATGGAGATTACGTCTCCCTCATGGAACTCTTTGCCAGCAAGTGTGAACTTCTTGTTGTCCTCATCCATAGCGATATCGCCGCATCCGGATACGCAGCACTCACCCATACCACGAGCAACTACTGCAGCGTGAGAAGTCATACCACCACGAACAGTCAGGATACCCTGAGCAGCTTTCATACCGGTGATATCTTCCGGAGATGTCTCCAGACGAACAAGGATAACTTTCTCGCCTCTCTCAGCCCATTCAACAGCATCATCAGCTGTGAATACAACTTTACCGCATGCAGCACCCGGGGAAGCACCCAGACCTTTACCGATCGGAGTAGCAGCCTTCAGAGCAGCAGCATCGAACTGCGGATGAAGCAGAGTATCCAGGTTACGCGGATCGATCATAGCAACAGCCTCTTCCTCAGTTCTCATTCCCTCATCAACGAGGTCGCAAGCGATCTGAAGAGCAGCCTGTGCGGTTCTCTTACCGTTACGTGTCTGCAGCATGTAGAGTTTCTTGTTCTCAACAGTGAACTCCATATCCTGCATATCTCTGTAGTGGTTCTCCAGAGTTGCACAAACCTGTTTGAACTGTGCAAATGCCTCCGGGAACTCCTCTTCCATCTTAGCGATCGGCATCGGAGTACGAACACCGGCAACAACGTCCTCACCCTGTGCGTTGATCAGGAACTCACCCATGAGTTTCTTCTCACCTGTTGCAGGATCACGTGTGAAGGCAACACCTGTACCACAGTCGTCACCCATGTTACCGAATGCCATGGACTGTACGTTTACAGCGGTACCCCAGGAATACGGGATATCGTTGTCACGACGATATACGTTAGCACGCGGGTTATCCCAGGAACGGAATACGGCTTTAACAGCACCCATCAGCTGCTCCTTCGGATCATCCGGGAAGTCAGCGCCGATTTTGCTCTTGTACTCAGCTTTGAACTGGGAAGCCAGTTCTTTCAGATCCTCTGCAGTCAGCTCAACGTCGAAAGTAACACCCTTAGCAGCTTTCATTGCATCGATAAGCTCCTCGAAGTATTTCTTACCAACTTCCATAACTACGTCAGAGTACATCTGAATAAATCTTCTGTAGCAGTCCCAAGCCCAACGAGCATTGCCGGATTTCTCAGCAATAACGTTAACTACAGTCTCATTCAGACCAAGGTTAAGAATGGTATCCATCATACCCGGCATGGAAGCTCTTGCACCGGAACGAACGGAAACGAGAAGCGGGTTCTCCTGATCGCCGAACTTCTTGCCGGTGATCTCTTCCATCTTTACGATGTACTCTTCGATCTGTCCCTGGATCTCGTCATTGATCTGACGTCCATCCTCATAGTACTGTGTACAAGCTTCTGTTGTAATTGTGAATCCCTGCGGAACCGGAAGGCCCAGAGAAGTCATCTCAGCAAGGTTAGCGCCTTTTCCGCCGAGAAGCTCACGCATACTTGCATTACCTTCGGTAAACAGATATACCCATTTGTTTGCCATTTGCGTAATTCCTCCTAAAAATTATATATGTGAAATTAACTATTTCCAAACAATCTAATTTTACCCATTGTGGTTATTTCCGTCAAGCAAAATACCTGTCGGTAATATGCTGATTATTTCCATTAATATTCATCCGAATCATGGGGAATTGCACATGGTCTGACCGAAAAGTCATAATACGATTACTATTCCCGTTCTTTCCGGGGCAAAGCAAACGAACATCCACCGGACGTTCGTTTTGCATGCATGACAAAGAATGCAGTATACCTTCTGCTTGTCAGGTATACTGCATCCATTTATCTATTTATCTATTTTTACAATGATCCGCAAATTTCTTTTCCGGCTTTTCAATCGGTTGTGCATGACCAATCTACAGCTACAGATCCTCAGCCCTTCGGCGTCGGCATTACTGCATGCCATGCTATTCCTTCTTCCACCCAGCCAGCTTTGACAAGATAGTCATTTTCCTTTTTGCTTGTTGTAAAATTGTGTGCTCCGGCTATGGCATTCGGATTATATTGACGATACAGCGGATAACGCTGCTCATCATCGGAATACCATCCGATTCCTTCATCATTCCACCCCACTTTGACAAGCCAGTCCCGCTCATCCGCATTCATTGTATAGTGATGGTCGCCTGCATTGGGATTATAGAGACGATATACAGGTGTATTGGAATACTCCGGTGCGATCCATCCGATATCTTCGTCATCCCAGCCGGCTGCTATTACACTGGCACGTTCTCCCGTACTTGCCGTATAGAAATGCTCTCCGCTGTTTGGATTGTACAGGCGGTACATAACCTTTTGTTTCGGCGGTTCAGCGGACAGCGGAATTTTAATGCTGACGGTATTGGAATCGAAAGGTGTCTGTCCGTCCGTTACACTTGTTCCGGAATCGTTGTTCTCCCATCCTTTTGGAATACCGCTTACTTTATCCACCCATGTATAGATATCGAGCACCTGATAATTACGTTCAATTGTACCTTCAAAAATATCTTCCTCTGTGAGCTTAAAAGAAATGGTTCTGACAATACTTTTCCCCGGCTCACAGAAGGACCAGCTTGCCTCATCACCCTCGTCTGAAGAATCAAACATAACCGATTCTCCTGCTTTTGAAAGCCGGTGTGCAGTCATCGTTACGGTTGTATTTCCTTCGTTTTTGATTTTTATCTTTACCTTTACTGTGTCACCGGCTTTTCCATATACCGATGTAGGAAGAGAAACGATACTGAGGCTGACCTTTTCGACCCGCTGCGGTGCTGCAAATACTGCGGATGAAAACAGACTGATCAAAAACAATACCGAGATCATAATGGCAGACATTTTTCCGAATCCTATGCGTTGATTTTTCATAAACAAACTCCTTTCCTGATAAAAATCAAATAACAACGCTGGTATTTAGTAAATGCTTAAAATTCAGGCGTAGATAAAAAGCATCCTGACTACTTCTTAGTAG
>JAUNAK010000056.1 GCA_030527665.1 Eubacteriales bacterium | reverse complement strand
TTTGACGTGCCAGATAAGACTCCAGACGCAGTTTTAAGCCCTGATTCTCTGCTGTTTCCAGACGGGGGTCCTGCTGCAGAAGTGTATGAACAGCCTGATTTGCATGCGCCAGCAGGTCCTTATCTCTGTAGATATCCGCAACCTGAAAAACAGCTTCTCCGCTCTGTCTGGTACCGAACAGATCGCCGGGACCGCGGAGTTTCAGATCCTCTTCGGCAATAAAAAATCCATCGTTGGACTTGTTCAGGATCTCCAGTCTTTTCGAGATCTCCGTTCGCTTATCCCCCTGCATAAATATACAATATGACTGGTGTCTGCCTCGTCCGACACGTCCCCTCAGCTGATGCAGCTGTGCCAGACCGAACCGCTCGGCATTTTCAACCATCATAACAGATGCATTGGGAACATTAACGCCGACCTCAACGACTGTTGTGGATACAAGAATCTGGATCTCGTTTGCTGCAAACGCCTGCATGATCTCCTGTTTTTCTTTCGGCTTCATCTGGCCGTGCAGCATGCCTACCCGGATATCCGGTTCAAACATCTGTTTCATTTTTTCACAGTATTCCGTTACATTTTCTGCCCGGATTTCCTCATTCGGTTCTACCATCGGACAGATAATGTATACCTGCCTGCCGGCTGTGATCTGTTTCCTCATAAAGGAATACGCCGTGGGCCGATATGTCGTATTTACCACACAGTTTTTGATTGGCAGACGTTCGGCAGGCATATCCTTTAATACGGAAATATCCAGATCTCCATACAGAATCAGGGCAAGCGTACGGGGAATCGGCGTCGCACTCATGACCAGTACATTCGGAGTATATCCCTTCGTGGAAAGTGTCATTCTCTGTTTAACGCCAAATCGATGCTGTTCATCCGTAATTACAAGTCCCAGGTTATGATACATAACTTTTTCCTGGATCAGCGCATGCGTACCTACGATCATCAGTGATTCTCCACTTTCAATCGATGCATAGATCTCCCGCCGTTCTGCAGCGTTACAGCTTCCTTTCAGCAGCACCGGATGTACATAATCGATTTTATTTTTTTCCAAAAGTTCCGTTAAAGCTTCAAAATGCTGTTCCGCAAGAACTTCTGTCGGAACCATCAGCGCAGACTGGTATCCATTCTCTGCAGTCATCAGCATGGCCAGAAATGCAAGAATCGTTTTGCCGCTTCCTACATCCCCCTGTATAAGCCGGGACATAAGTACCGGTGAGGCCAGATCCCTTTCCATCTCCTGCCATACCTGCTTCTGCGATCCGGTCAATGCATACGGAAGTGAACGAATCACACTTCCTGTCAGCGAAACAGGTTTCATCGGAAAATGATTTTCCTTCTGCTCTGCACTTTCCTTCAAAAAGGATATTCCAAGCAAAAACAGAAAAAACTCATCAAACGACAGTCTTCGAACTGCCTGCGCAAGCTGATCCATATTTTCCGGATAATGAATATCCCTGAGAGATTCCATCAGACCTCCAAGCCTGTATTCCGAACGGATCCGGTCCGGCAGAAATTCTTTCTCATTCAGTTCCTTTTCCAACAGAAGTTTCACCGTTTTTCGAATTGTGTTGTTGGTTAATCCGGCGGTCAGACCATATACAGGAAGCGCCTGTCCGCACAATGCCTGATACCCTGCGGCAGAAAACATCTCCGGATGTTCCAGAATCCGTTTTCCGTTCTTCTCGATCACCAGTCCCCGGAACACATACCAGGCACCGACCTTGATCGTATTGCGGAGAAACGGCATATGAAACCAGTTGATCTGCAGCGATCCGGTCTCATCGCTCAGCGAAACAATGGTAATGGAATTTCCTCCGAAAGTCTTCACTGTCGGTTTGCGCAGCACCTGCCCGAGGACAGCATTCTTCTTTCCGGCAACAACTTCTCCGGCCTTGACCGGCTCTGTAAAAAAGTCGTAGTCTCTCGGAAAATAATAGAGCAGATCTCTCATTCCGAAAACTCCGACTTTCTCAAATAATTGTTCTGTTTTTTCCCCGATTCCCTTTATATTACGCAGGGAATCGGGATTTTTGATAACCGCCATATAACTCCTTACAGAAAGTTTTTTATAAACGATCTTCTGTGAATCGGACACGGCCCGAATTCACGAAGTGCATCGGTATGTGTTTTTGTTCCATATCCTTTGTTGGAAGCAAACCCATATTCCGGAAATCGCTTATCATACTCTTCCATCAGATGATCTCTGGTTACTTTGGCAATAATGCTTGCAGCTGCAATACTCTGACTCTTGGCGTCCCCCTTTATGATGGATACCTGCGGAATCTCCAGCCCGGGAATATGCACAGCATCCACAAACAGAAGTTCCGGACGAACCTGCAGCTGCTCAACTGCCTGACGCATTGCTTCATAGGTAGCCTGCAGAATATTGATCTCATCAATACGTACATGATCGTTGCTGCCGATTCCGACAGCAATTGCTTCCTTCATGATCACATCATACAGTTCTTCTCTTCTTTTCTCCGAAAGCTTCTTGGAATCATTGATATGCAGGATCCTTGCTTCTTTTGGAAGAATCACAGCTGCGGTCATGACAGGTCCTGCCAGCGGACCTCGTCCGACTTCGTCGATCCCTGCGATCAGTGTGCAGTCCGGATATTTCTTTTCAAACTCACAAAGAGCCTCTACCCGGGCGATCTCCTTCTGCAGTTTTTCTGCCCGTTTCTGTTCTGCCAGTTCTTTTTTCGTCATTGTATGTCTTTCCTATTTCATCTGCTAAACCGATATCTTTCACATTTGCAGGAACCTGCATACGTTTTTCTTTTCTGTATACAGTCAGGGACCTGCATACCGTTTTCTCTTCTATACACAGCTCTCCGCAAAACCACTGTATTTCCGAATCTGTAAACACCCTTACAACGTTTGCTGCATCACTCTTCGACATCCGCAGGTGTTTCCAGCGTAACACGGCCGATGGAGGAGCTTCGGAACTCATCCAGAAGGATTCTGGCAGCCTTATCCGTCATAAACTCGCCGCCTTTGCCGAGACACTTTCTTTCTCGGGCAATTGCAGTAAGCATCTCTGCTTCCGTACCTGTTTCTTCTATATTATAACGTTCCTGAAGAAGACCCGGATACTCCTTTCGGAGAAAGGAAAGAAGTTCCAGCGACAGTTCTTCTCTCTGCAGGATCTCATCATTTACGGATCCGATAAATGCCATTCGGATTCCTGCTTTCGGATCATCAAAACGCGGCCAGAGAATTCCCGGCGTATCCAGAAGTTCCAGATTCTTATTCAGACGGATCCACTGTTTTCCTTTGGTTACACCCGGTTTGTTTCCTGTTTTTGCGGATGCCTTACCGGAGATCGAATTAATAAACGTGGATTTTCCCACATTCGGAATTCCGGCTACCATCGCACGGATCGGACGATTCTTAATGCCCCTTCTGGCATCCCGTTCCAGCTTTGCCTTGCAGGCTTCCATTACCAGCGGCTGCACCTCACGAAGAGACGCACGTCTTCTGGAATCCGCCAGCAGAACCTGTGCCCCCTGCTCTTTATAGTATTTCAGCCACATCTGATTTTTTCTCTCATCCGCCAGATCCGCCTTGTTCAGAACGATCAGACGGGCTTTCTGTGCCCCCATCTGACGAATATCCGGATTCCGTCCGGAGTACGGTACTCTGGCATCGATCATCTCAATAACCAGATCGATTAATTTTATGTCTTCTTCCATCTGACGTTTGGCTTTCGTCATATGGCCCGGATACCACTGAATCTGCATAGTTTTCCTCCTGAATAATCTGCAGCTGTTATGAGCACTTTATCTGCCTGCTATACAAATCGAATCTTCGTAACCGGCAGAACACGAAGCCACAGCTTTCCGACAATGTTATTCTTATCTATATTACCAACCGAATTGTAACGGCTGTCTTCGCTGCCGTTTCGATTGTCCCCCAGTACAAAGTACTGATCCGGATCCAGAGTGATCGGCTCGTAGGCCATACCCGGATCAATTACCTCCGGATATTTCCCGCTGTCCAGTGCTTCGCCATTGATCAATACGGCTCCGTCCTTGATCTGGATCGTTTCTCCGGGAAGAGCGACCACTCGTTTGACATGCAGGGATGTGTCGCTGCTGTTGTATCGAAATACAATAATATCTCCCCGTTTTGGATCGCGGACCCGATAGGCTGCCGTATTCATCAGATAACTGTCACCGGCAGAGAGATTCGGTTCCATGGATCCATCCTGAAAAACAAAGACCCGGCAATACGATGATGCGAAAAAAAATGCCGCAGCGAGTACCAGAAGGATGGCGACCAGCCATAATCCGACTTTCTGAGTCAGCGTCAATTCTATTTTTTTTCCCGGAACTTCCGGCTCCTTCTGTTCCTGCGGAGCAGTCTCCTCACGCTGTGCTTCCTTTCTTCTGCGCTCCAGAGAGAGCTCTTCTACCGTTTTGACTCTGCCATTCGGTTTTACGTTCTTTGGTAAACTCTTATTCTTAAACACCGGCATATGCAGCCTCCCAATATTACAAAAGGACTCAGGCATGCTGCCTGAGTCCTTGATCGATCTATCTGAATTATTTGATAAGAGCTTTAACTTTAGCAGCTTTACCAACGCGCTGTCTTAAGTAGTTCAGTTTTGCACGTCTTACTTTACCACGGCTAACAATCTCTACCTTCTCAACGTTCGGAGAATGCAGCGGCCATGTCTTCTCAACACCGATTCCGCCGGATGTCTTACGTACAGTAAATGTTGCACGGTTGCTTCCGCCCTGCATTTTCAGTACAATACCCTCAAATACCTGGATACGCTCGCGGTTGCCCTCTTTGATCTTACCATAAACTTTTACAGTATCACCAACGTGGAATACCGGAACCTCTGCCTTCATCTGCTCTGCTTCAATCTTTTTGATAATCTCGTTCATTTCTATCTCTCCTTAAAATATATGTATTGGATGTTCATACCACCGATAAACGTGACAGCGGACCATCATCCTGAGTACTCACTCACAGACTTTTGCATTATACAACATCCCTGTTAGATTTGCAAGGTCTTTTTGCGAATATTCAATGCTGTTCCTGTAATTTCATCCTCACTCGCAGAAAACGGAAGCTTCTCCGGTTCCAACGGAAGAAATCCACGGGAACGAAGGAAAACAAGAAGTTCTTCGGCCTGCACAGAACCTTCATAAATAAGAATAACCGGTGTATCGTTTCCATACAGATTCCGAAACCGTTCTTCTACAGGAATCGCATCCTCACTTTCACTGCCGGCAATAGACGATTCATCCATGACCAGCAGCAGCAGTTCATCCTTCTCCATAACCATTCTGGTTTTCTGAAGCTTTCTGCGATTGTAATCCATTATTTTTCCATAACGGGTAACTTTTCTCAGAATTCTTCCTCCGAGCAGAGATGATTCATTCCCTCCTGCCGTAACACAGGTGATCTGATAGCTTCCTGCAAGGAGATCAGGCCGTCTTTCGGCTGTTCTTTCGATGGATTTCTGATGCCGCCACTCTTCGATCCGATTATGGTCTCCGGACAGTAGAACCTCCGGCACCTTTTTCTCATGCCATATTTCCGGTCTGGTATACTGTGGATACTCCAATAGATTATCCTGCAGTGATTCGAACTGGGAAGATTCCTCGTTGCTCAGAACCCCGGGCACAAACCGGGATACCGCATCGATCAGCACGGCTGCCCCAAGCTCCCCTCCGGTGAGTACGTAATCACCGATGGAAATATAATCCGTAACCATCTCTTCCAGGACACGTTCATCGATTCCCTCATAATGGCCGCATAGCAGTACCAGTTCCTCTTCGCGAGCCAGTTCCTCTACTTTTGTCTGATTAAGCACCTGTGCCTGCGGCGTCATGTACACAACACGCGGTTTATGCCCGATTTTCTCTTCTACAGCGCGAATCGCCTGATAGACCGGTTCAGGTTCCAGAACCATTCCCGCACCGCCGCCATAGGGATAATCGTCTACACGGTTTGTTTTCCGTGTAGAATACTCTCTGATATTAATTGTTTCCAGCGACAGAAAACCATTTTTCACCGCACGGCCGGTAATACTTGTATTTATGATTGACCGGATCATCTCCGGAAATAATGTCAAAACATAAAACTGCATTCTTCACCCATACCATTTCTGCTTATTTTACCAAGCTGTCCATATATTCCTGCATATAGCTCATAAACTGCGGATCTTTCATCACTTCGGCTACGGCAGCATATACGGAGATCGTAAAACCGATAAAAACGGCACCTGCAACGATTCCGATAATAGCAGCTGTTCTCCCCCGATACAATTCAGGATTTCTATAGATCTGATTCAGTGCAACAATACCGAATACTACCGCAAGTACTTCCGGAATGATAAAAGCATAAAAAGCTATGGAAGATACACCAAGAAGCAGAGATGCCAGTGCGAACCCATTCATTTTTTTTGGAACCTGAGAGGACGGATTCCATGCATTTGTTCCCTGTATCGTATGGTTTGCAACCGGGTTCTGCTGATTCTGATTCCAATTGGAAGCATCCCATCCCGGCTTTGCATTCTGCAGCTTCCAGGCAGTATCATTTACACTGTTGTTCTGCCTCTCCTTCTGTCCGGACAGGAAAATACCTCTATTTTGTTCTGCGGTTTCATCCGTCTCTCGTATAAATGGATTCTGTTTATTGAGATCCTCCAGCGGATGCCATTCCCCATACTGCCAGTAGCCTTTCCCCTTCGTCTGTTCCTCCGGCAATTCCGTTTTCTGTTCGGATGCCATGTTTTTTGCCGCTTCATCGGCAGCCGCTTTCTGCTCTGCAGCCTCCTTTTCAGCTGCAGCAAGCATCGTCTCTGCAAAGCTCATTGAAGATTCCGTTTTGTTTTCCGTACTCTCTTCCGCCCCGTTTGCCGTGCTTTCTGCTTTCCTGTCACTTTCTGTATCAGCAGAAACGTCTGTGCCAGCAGTCTCCTCCGCTTCCGGCTTCTTAACACTTTCTGTATCGGCAGAAACGTCTATGGCAGCAGTCGCCTCTGCTTCCGGCTTCTTAATATATTCTGAAGCAGCCTTCTCAAAATCACCTTCTGCATTCTCATCCAGAATTCGACCGCAGTTGCTGCAGGCCTTTGCCTCATCCGGCAATTCTGCTCCGCAATATCTGCATTGTTTCATGTAACTCTCCATTCTCCCGCTTTTCAGCGATATATTCCTCTCATCCGATCAGTCCGGGAAGCAGATGAACCAGCATTTTTCCGCCTTCAATGTCAACATTTAAGATGCAGGCCTTAATAGCCGGAATCAATACCTCCCCGTACTGCTCGGTTTTGACAACATATACATCGTTAGCACCTGTTTCAAGAACATCTTTCAGTTTGCCGAGATATTCCCCTTCCTCAGTGCTGACTTCCAGACCGATCAGATCCGCCTGATAATACTCATCCTCCTCCAGCTCGACACCCATTTCACGAGGAATGATAATATCCCAGGTTTTGTAGGTTTCTGCCTTTGTCATATCATCGATATCCTTAAGCTTCAGAATAACCATATTTTTAAAATAACGGACACTCTGAATCTCATGTATTTCCTGACGGGAATTTTTTGTCAGAATCACCTCATCCAGATCCTCAAAACGAGTCGGATCGTCTGTTGTCGGATATACTTTAACTTCACCTTTTACCCCATGCGTGGAAGTAACGGCACCGATTTTCAAAAATTTTTCCATATTATCTCCCAGTATCTTCAAACTCTCTCATGTGAGGTATTGGAAACGGTCATTTCCGCATACAGCAACAGCGATTCCGAAATGGAATCGCTGTCAGAATTACTCAATAATCTCTACTGTTACTTTCTTATCGATCTTGGTAGATGCGGCCTTCACAACGGAGCGGATTGCCTTTGCAATGCGACCCTGTCGTCCGATGACTTTACCCATATCGGAAGGAGCGACTTTTAATTCCACAATAAGTTCGGAACCTTCCTCCGTCTGAGTAACGACCACTTCGTCGGGATTA
Organism: Eubacteriales bacterium; assembly: GCA_030527665.1. GTDB lineage: Bacteria > Bacillota > Clostridia > Lachnospirales > Lachnospiraceae > Bilifractor. The sequence goes on along the minus strand of JAUNAK010000056.1, from coordinate 11,189 downwards.
TCGACAAGAGCTTTGGCAATTACTTCAACCAATTCTTTCATTACAACGCACCCCCGATGGAATATTATTTCTCAATGCCGGCAAGTTTGAAGATCTTCTCTACTACAGCAGTCGGCTGAGCACCGTTGTTGAGCCATTTCTTAGCTGCTTCTGCATCTACTTTGAACTCTGTCGGGTTCTTAGTCGGATCGTAGGTACCGATCTCATCGATGAATCTTCCATCTCTCGGAGAAGTAGCGTTTGCTACTACGATTCTGTAGAAAGGTGCTTTCTTCTGTCCCATTCTTCTCAGACGAATTTTAACTGCCATTGTTCCATACCTCCATGTACGTAAAAAATAATATAATCTTTAATCAATATATATGAGAACAACTTCCCTTTAGAACGGGAAATTGAAACCTCCAAGTTTACCGCCGCGTCTGCCCTTTTTCATCATTCCCGGCATCTTCTTCATCATCTTGCGCGTCTGATCGAACTGCTTGATGAAGCGATTCACTTCCTGAATCGGAAGTCCGCAGCCTTTTGCGATACGGTTCTTTCTGGACGGATTCAGCAGATCCGGATTAGCTCTCTCTGCCGGGGTCATCGAATGAATGATTGCCTCTTTGCGAGCCATATCCTTCTCATCGATCATATCCTCCAGTTCTTTCACTTTTCCGCCGCTCATACCCGGCATCATGGAAAGAATACTGGTTATGCCGCCCATATTGCGCATCTGATTCATGCTTTCCAGATAGTCGTCAAATGTGAACTGCGCTTTTCTGACACGCTGTTCCATTTCTCTGGCTTTCTGTTCGTCTATATTCTCCTGAGCTTTCTCGATCAGGCTGAGCACATCACCCATTCCAAGGATACGGGATGCCATACGATCCGGATAAAACTGTTCCAGATCCGATAGTTTCTCACCCATGCCGACATAGAGAATCGGTTTGCCGCAGATTGCTTTAATGGAAAGAGCTGCACCGCCCCGGGTGTCACCATCCATTTTCGTAAGAACAACGCCGTCAATGCCGACTTTATCCTCGAAAGCTTTTGCTACATTCACAGCTTCCTGACCGGTCATCGCATCAACAACCAGGATCGAACAATCCACCTGAACAGCCTCACGAATAGATACAAGCTCCTGCATCATGCTTTCATCGATCTGAAGACGACCTGCTGTATCCAGAAACACAACGTTTTCTCCAACCTCTTTTGCATGTGCAATACCGGCTTTGGCGATCTCCACCGGCTTTTTGCTTCCTTCCAGAGTGAAAACTTCAACACCCTGTTTTTCACCGTTCACCTGCAGCTGCTTGATCGCACCCGGTCTGTAAACGTCACAGGCAACCAGAAGCGGCTTTCTGCCTTTCTGTTTCATCTTGCCGGCGAGCTTGGCAGCAGTTGTCGTTTTACCGGCACCCTGCAGACCGATCATCATAATGACCGTGATCTCCTGAGTCGGTCGAAGCTTGATTTCTGTTGTTTCGGATCCCATCAGACTGACCAGCTCATCATGAACGATCTTGACAACCATCTGTCCAGGATTCAGTCCGTTCATAACGTCCTGTCCGATTGCCTGCTCCTGTACCGTATTGACAAACTTCTTAACAACACGGAAGTTTACATCCGCTTCCAGAAGTGCCATTTTAACTTCCTTCAGCGCGGCTTTAACATCATCCTCTGTCAGTTTGCCCTTACTTCTCAGATTTTTAAAAACATTCTGAAGTTTATCGGTTAAGCTGTCAAAAGCCATAGATCAAAGCTCCTCCAAAATCGACGAGGAAATCGAATGGATCTCCTGCATTCTTGCTTCGGTACCTTCCTTATCGTTTTCCATTGTCAGTGCCTGGATCCTGCGAACATCGGCACGAATCTTCAGAAAACGTTCAACCAGATGAAGACGTTTCTCATAATCCTCCAGGATTCTGTCACATCTCTTCATCAGATCATGTACGCTCTGCCGGCTGATTCCTTCATCTCTGGCGACCTCAGCTGGTGTATAGTCATTAAACACGATCTCGGAATAAATTCTGCGCTGGTGTTCTGTCAGCAGCTCACCATAGAAATCATACAGATAACTCTTTTCTACAAAATCTTCCATCACACACCGCCTGCAGCCTGTTTTGTCCCCTGCTTCTGACTCGAATGCATTTCGGAATACAGGAATGCAATCCGCAGATAACTCCTGTCCATATGCATCAAAAAAGCGGGTCCGCTCGAACGTACCCGCTTATATTACAATAGGATCTTATAGTTGTCAAGTCTATTTACTTGACATTTTTATTTTTTCGTAACTCGATCTTCCAGCTGCTTATATCTTCTGTGATGGCCGACATACTTATAGGCAGGACGAATGATCTTACCGCCATTAACCATCTCCTCAATACGATGAGCTGACCAGCCGGAAATTCTGGCCATTGCAAATAACGGTGTAAACAATTCCGGCGGAAAATCCAGCATGGAATATACAAAACCACTGTAAAAATCCACATTTGCACAGATCGGTTTTACAAGATGACGTTTCTCTGCCATGATCTCCTTGCCAATCTTCTCAACACTTTCGTACAGATGGAATTCATCCTCAACATCCTTTTCGATAGCCAGTTTCTTTGCCTGCTCCTTCAAAATAACGGCACGAGGATCGGAAAGGGTATAGACCGCATGTCCCATACCATAGATGAGTCCGGCTCCGTCGAATGCCTGTTTATCAAGAATTTTCAGCAGATATCCGCGAATTTCTTCTTCATTCTCCCAGTTGTGTACATTTTCTTTGATATCTTCAAACATATGAAGCACTTTGAGATTTGCGCCGCCGTGCTTCGGTCCTTTCAGAGAACCAAGTGATGCAGCAATTGCAGAATAGCTGTCGGTACCGGTTGAAGATACAACATGCGTAGTAAATGTTGAGTTATTACCGCCGCCATGCTCTGCATGAAGGATCAGAGCCGTATCCAGAACCTTCGCTTCCAGCTGTGTATACTGACCGTCCGGATGCAGCATCTGCAGAAGATTCTCCGCAATAGAAAGTTCCGGTTTAGGATTTCGAATGATCAGATTCTGACCGAGATTGTAATGTCGGTGTGTATGATAGCTGTATACAGCAAGCGCCGGCATCTTGGCGATCAGACTCAATGCCTGGCGAAGAACACCTGCAATACTGATATCTTCCGGATCCTCATCGTAGGAATACAGAGTCAGTACGCATTTCTGAAGAGAGTTCATCATATTGCCGCTTGGCTTTTTCATAATAACGTCCCTGGTAAAACGCTCCGGAAGAACACTGAAACCGGAAAGTATCTCTACAAACTCTTTCAGTTCCTCTGCCGTTGGCAAAGAACCAAACAAGAGCAGATAGGTGATTTCTTCAAAGCCAAAACGACGTTTTTCATTTCCTTTAATCAGATCATTGATATTATATCCCTGATAGTACAGGCGTCCGTCCGCAGGAACTCTTTGCCCTCTTTCATTGACCGCAACACCCATAACGTCTGAAATCTCTGTCAGACCGGTAAGTACGCCTTTTCCGGAAGAATCACGGAGGCCGCGCATAACATCATATTCCTGGTATAAGGAAAGATCGATCTCACCGGAATTCCGGCTGTATTCAACCAGATTACCGATTCTTTCTTCCAGTTCTTTATTCGTTAATCCCATTTACGTCCTCCTTTTCCTCATAACGCAGCAGTCAACATGTAGGCAGATATTCCGACACTTTCGCACGGTAATATCAGAAAATAACAGAATAAAAAAATAGCGATTAACCCGCCGTTTTCTACGTGGTTAATCGCAAAAGCCGGAAATCAGACTCGAACTGACGACCCCTTCATTACGAGTGAAGTGCTCTACCGACTGAGCTATTCCGGCTTACCTCTTCGGCACAAACACAATTATACATGAATTCAAACAAATTTCAACAGTAAATTATGATATGCCGAAGTTTTTTGTTATTAATTTATCATTTTACATATCATTTTCGAAGCACACAACTGCGGTCTGCCTTTCCGATATGAGCTATTTATAAACGGACATGCAGATGGCACTATTGACTTCTGCCGGCCATATACCTGTCTATTCCATTCGCAAGCCCCTGTACCATATTGGCCTGGCATTCCTCTGAAGCCATCAGCAGATCCTCCTCCGGATTCGTCATAAACCCAAGCTCGATCAATGTTGTCGGAACTTCACTCCAGTTGTTCCCGCTCATATTGTCTTCTTCGAGCACGTTTGTATTTGCTATTCCGGTAGCTTCACAATAGGCAGTCAGTACTTCATCGGACAGCCTTCTGGATTCCGCATACGTGTTCTGGTATGGATTGTTCTGCGTGATACAGATTGCCATTGCACCTCTGGCACCTGCATTCTCCGATCCATTGGCATGAATACGCAGAAAAACATCTGCCCCCGCATTATTAGCAGCCTTTGCACGTTCGGAACAGCTGATCTCCGTGTCATTATCCTCACGAGTCATGTATACAATATATCCCCTGTTCTGCAGTTCTGTCCGTAGTTTCTGACATACCTGAAGGGTAAGCTCGTATTCCGTCGTCTGGCTGGCTTCTCCATGTGTTCCCGATGCATCTTTTGGCTTCATCTCATCGGCTCCTGGACCAATGGGTTCCAATTCTCCGGATACAATACTGGAATGCCCCGGATCAAGTACGATCGTGCCTTTTTCCGACTGCGTATCCGTATTCACAGTTTCTGCCGTGAGCGGCTCAGAATCCCCCCCTTGAATTCCGCGAACTTTATCAGCAGCCTCCCTGGTTAATTCCAATGGACCTTCGTTTTCGGAGGAAACAGCATTTACAGTCTCTGAACCAGCGTCTTCCGCTTCCTGTGTAACCTGGGCAGGGACTTCCTCAGAAGAAGCAGCTTTACTTTCTGCTTCTTCCGTTTGATTATTATCTGTACTCGTTTCTTCTTCCACAGCTCCGTTTTCATTACCGGAAGCAGAACTGCTTCCACTCTCCACGCCAACTGCAATAACGACCTCTGAAAGTTCTGTCGTTTCCAGTTCGGAATCACCGCATCCGGATAAAGTCATCGCTCCGGCAATTATCACTCCAATGAGTGCTTTTTTCCATTTTTTCATGTTCTTCCCCTGTTTATCCGTTGTATCACACACGTACTTTTGTACCTTTGCCATCGCGTTTTCCGAGACGGATCTTATTCAGTATAACCTCTTTATCCCTGAATGTAACCGTGAAATCGCTTCTTCCTGCAGTAACATACGCATTTTCGACTGTATCATCCTCATCCAGTTTGATACCGCGTACACCAACGGCCGTCTTCTTCTTCTCCGGCACCTCGGAAAGTGCAAATCGGAGAAATGCACCGTTTGCGGTCTGCAGAACAAGGAAGTCTCCGGCATCTGCATTCAGAATTGCCGTCAGGCGATCCTCCTCACCGGAAAGTTTGGTTGCGGCAACCGTTCTCTTCGCCACATCGAACTCTGAACCGGCTACGATCTTAACCATACCGGAAGCCGATACAAATACCAGTTTCTGACCGATCACCTCAGACAGGACTGCCACATAGATAAACTGCTCCTCTTCTGTAGAGTAATTGCACAGGTTGTCGATCGGCGTTCCTTTATCACGGAATTTGGTAAACGGAATATCCTTCACACGAATGGTATGCATCATCGCCTTATCGGTAAATACGGCGATTCGATCGGAACTCATACAGCGGATCACATAGCGGTTTTCCTTATCCGCTGCCTCCTTGTTGCGCTCATAGACAGAAACATCCACGGTACGTGCATACCCAAAGCGGTCCATCAGGAATACCAGCGGAGTATCCTCTTCCTTCGGTTCTTCCAGTACTACCGGTAAGGCATTCTCGATCTGTGTTCTTCTGGGACGTGCATACTCCTTCTTGATAGCTGCCAGATCATCCATGATCACATCCGCCATTGTGTCATAATTATTCAGAATATTTTCATAGGTTTCGATCCGGCGGATCGTTTCTTCATTCTCCTTATACAGAGCTTCCAGCTCCAGTCCGATCAACTTCGCCAGACGCATCTCGAGGATCGCCGTAGCCTGGCGCTGGGTGAAGCAGAGTTCTTCCGCCATCTTTTTGCTGGAACGATGCTTGAAATTGATACCGTCCGTCACCCCCATGGTCAGACAGTCGCGAACCTGTTTCTGGCTCTTACTGCCGCGAAGGATCTCGATGATCAGATCGATCACATCCACCGCCTTGATCAGACCTTCCTGCACTTCCTTTTTCTCCATCTCTCTGGAGAGCATGGTCTGGTATTTACGTGTAGTCAGATCAAACTGGAAATCCACGAAATGCTCCAGAACTTTTCTGAGGCTCAGTGTCTCCGGACGTCCGTCGGCAACTGCCAGCATGTTCACGCCGAAGGTATCCTCCAGCCGGGTCTTTTTGTACAGCAGATTTTTCAGACGCTCGGTATCCGCACCTTTGCGTAGTTCCAGAACGATACGGATGCCCTCCTTGGATGACTGGTTGGAAATATCCACGATTTCCGGAGCCTGACGGCTTTCTACCAGATTGGCCACATCCATCAGAAATTTTCCGATATTTGCACCGATCATCGTATAGGGGATCTCGGTAACGACAAGGAACTGCTTTCCATTTTTGCCTTTTTCTACCTCAACCTTGCCGCGGATACGGATCTTGCCGACACCGGTCTCATAGATCTCTGCGAGATCATCCTGGTTGACTACGATTCCTCCGGTCGGGAAATCCGGTCCCTTGATATACTTCATCAGCCCGGCGGTATCGATCTCGTTGTTCCGAATATACGCTCTTGCCGCATCTGCAACTTCACCCAGATTATGCGGCGGAATGCTGGTGGCCATGCCGACTGCGATACCTTCCGAACCGTTTACCAGAAGGTTCGGAATACGAACCGGAAGAACCTCCGGCTCCTTCTCGGTTTCATCAAAGTTCGGCACAAAGCTGATAATATTCTTGTCCAGATCCTTCAGATACACCTCCTGGGTGATCTTCATCAGACGCGCCTCCGTATAACGCATCGCAGCAGCTCCGTCACCCTCGATGGAGCCGAAGTTTCCGTGACCATCAACCAGCACCTGTCCTTTCTTGAAGTCCTGTGCCATAACGACCAGAGAATCATAAATCGAACTGTCACCGTGCGGATGATATTTACCCATGGTATCTCCGACAATACGTGCGGATTTACGATAGGGGCGGTCATGATAGGTTCCCAGTTCATACATATCATACAGCGTACGTCTCTGTACCGGCTTCAGTCCGTCACGGACATCCGGCAGAGCTCTCGCTACAATAACGCTCATGGCATAGTCGATATAGGACTTCTGCATGAGCTCCGAATATTCGGTTCTGATAATTTCTTCCATCTGCAGCTCCTTTTCTATCAGATATCAAGCTCTGCATCGGTTGCATGTTCATAAATAAATTCTTTACGCGGCGGTACATTGGATCCCATCAGGATCTCCGTCATCGCAGAAGCCATACGGGCATCCTCGATCTCTACCCGGCGCATCTTCCGGGTCTCAGGGTTCAGCGTAGTATCCCACAGCTGCTGCGGATCCATTTCACCCAGACCCTTATACCGCTGCAGGGTAAACTTTTTGCCTGCATTTTTCTTACGATACTTCTCCAGTGCCTTATCGTCGTACAGATACTCTCCCTCCCCTTTGGACGGAATCGTCTTGTACAGCGGCGGCATGGCGATATATACATGCCCCTGATAGATCAGCTCCGGCATGAAGCGATAAAACAAAGTCAGAAGCAAAGTGGAAATATGGGCACCGTCCACATCGGCATCGGCCATAATAACGATTCTGTCATAGCGAAGTTTGGAAATATCAAAGTCGTTGCCATACCCTTCGGAAAAACCGCAGCCGAACGCATTGATCATACCTTTAATCTCCGCATTGGCAAGAACCTTGTCGATACTGGCTTTTTCCACGTTCAGAATCTTACCTCGGATCGGGAAGATCGCCTGGAAATTCCTGTCCCGGGCCATCTTTGCAGAACCGCCCGCAGAATCACCCTCAACAATGAAGATCTCGCATTTGGATGCGTCTCTGCTCTCACAGTTTGCCAGTTTTCCGTTGGAGTCAAAGGAATATTTCTGTTTGACCAGCATATTGGTCTTAGCCTTCTCCTCGGATTTACGGATCTTGGCCGCACGCTGTGCACACTCCAGAATCGTCTTCAGCACCGGCAGGTTACGGTCAAAATACCGCACAACTTCATCTGCCGTTACCTTTCCTGCAGCCTTGGATGCATCCGGGTTATCCAGCTTGGTCTTTGTCTGTCCTTCAAAACGGGGATCCGGATGTTTGATCGATACAACAGCCGTCATGCCGTTACGAATGTCCGCACCGGTAAAATTCGAATCTTTCTCTTTCAGTACACCGATTTCACGGGCATAGCTGTTCATAACGGTCGTGAACTGTGTCTTAAAGCCGGTAATATGTGTACCGCCTTCCGCGTTGTAGATATTATTGCAGAATCCGAGAACATTCTCCTGAAATGCTTTGATATACTGGAAAGCAGCCTCAACCACGATTCCCTCTGCACTTCCTTTAAAGTAGATCGGATCGTGCAGAACTTCCTGCCCCTTATTCAATTCCTTAACAAAGCCGACAATGCCTTCCGGCTCGGCAAAAGTAATGGTCTCGTTTTTGCCGTCACGTCTGTCCTCAAATTCGATGGTAAGCTCAGGATTGAGGTAGGCTGTTTCATGCAGACGGCTTTTCAGATCTTCGGCATAAAAACGTGTTTTCTCGAAGATCTCCGGATCCGGAAGAAAATTGATGGTTGTACCGGTTTCCTTTGTTCTTCGAATCTTCGGAAGCATGCCGTTCTCCAGTTCAATAACCGGAGTTCCCTTCTCAAAGCGATCATGATGCGTATATCCATCTCTGCTGATCTGTACATCCATGTATACGGAAAGCGCGTTTACAACAGAAGAACCTACACCATGCAGACCGCCGGAGGTCTTGTATACATCATTATTAAATTTACCGCCCGCATGCAGTGTTGTAAAAACCAGACGTTCTGCCGGTACCCCTTTTTCATGCATACCTACCGGAATGCCACGTCCGTTATCACTGATCGTAGCAGAACCGTCATCCTCCAGTGTTACATGAATAATCGAACAGAAGCCTGCCAGATGCTCATCCACCGAGTTGTCCACGATCTCATAGATCAGATGATTCAGACCCTTTCTTCCGGTACTTCCGATATACATACCGGGACGCATACGAACCGCTTCCAGACCTTCCAGAACCTGAATACTCGACTCGTTATATGTATCTTTATTGGCCATTCTCATTCCCTCTCATCTATCAATTTCCATATATCTTCAAAAGAAGAAACAAACAGATCCGCTTTACTTCCTGCCCATTTTTCTTCTTTTATTCTCTGCTGTTCCTCTTTGTGCACTGTCCATTTATCCGGATCCATACCCGCATGCTGCCATTCTGCAATCGATATATCCGATTCCGAATATGCGCTATGCCTGCTCTCCGGATCAAAGACAGCCATTGTTCGAAAGCCTGCATTAGCTGCCGTTTCGATTGCCTCCGGTATATCTTCTACGACCCAGACCTCCTCCGGTTTTGCACCAAGAAGCTCCGCTGCCCGATAATAGATCTCCGGTGACTTCTTGCCTTTGCCTACATCCGCTGCCGTTACTACAGCCTGAAACATAGACAGAATACCGTTCCGTTCCAAAGCCGGCTCGGCAAAAGAATGATCCGACGATGTAGCCACTGCCATCGGAATTCCCTTTCTATATAGAAGAGAAACCGTCTCCTTTACAAAGGGAAATATCTGCAATGTATTCCGATAGGCGTCACCGGCCATCTCGCGCCATTCCGCAACCAGTTCTTCCGGCGTATCCGACAGCCCGAACCGCCGAATCGAATACTCTGCAATCTCATATGTCTCCATCGGAGTAACCGCCTGCTGATAATCCGCCGGCAGTTCGATGCCTCTCTTTGCCAGATATTTCACATCGATCTCATCCCAGATTCCCATGGAATCCAACAGAGTACCATCCAAATCAAAAATGAAATAACGAAAATCCATTTCGTTGTCCGCTCCATCCCCACAATCTAAAACAATGATCCGAAAGAAACGCAAAATCGCATATTTCACCGGCACATTCACACAAAGTCAGTATTTGTAAGTATAGTCAAATCCGGGACATTGTCAAGAATCCTTGCTTACACACTCGATTCCGCAATTGAAAAACAACCCGCGCAAATCCGAACAGATGTTCTGCATTGCTATACTAGCACAGTTCACCCTCTTTATGCAACCGCATTTTCAGATGCAGCCACCATCAGAGACGGATATAAAAAAAACGCACAGCCTTACGACTGTGCGTTACTAGCAGTTGATATGGGAATCGAACCCATGTTTTCGCCGTGAGAGGGCGACGTCTTAACCCCTTGACCAATCAACCGTTTATTATAATAGCAAGTGTTTTATGAATTTGCAAGTACTATTTTAATTATTTTTACAGTGCTGTATAAATTTCTTTTATATCAAACGGAAAACAACTACAGAAATAAAAAAAACGCACAGTCATATAACTGTGCGCTGCAGCAGTTGATATGGGAATCGAACCCATGTTTTCGCCGTGAGAGGGCGACGTCTTAACCCCTTGACCAATCAACCGGGTACTACTCTACCAGATGATTTCCGGTTTGGCAAGTACTTTTTTATTTTTCACAATATTTTTGAACCTGTATATCTGCCAGCTGTATACTCAGCCTCTCGCAGGCAGCTCTATTTCTATCTCGTCCACTTCTCACACAAAGCCGTGATCTGATCCGCAAACTTTGCCAGATCCTTGTTTGCCCCGCCCTTGTTCTGGTGAATCACAGCAATCAGCCGTTCACCTGCTGCCAGCAGGCGGTCATAAACGCTAGAGACCTTACCGGATTTTCCGGAACTGCCGGACTTCTGCTCTTTCTTTGCCATTTCTCTGCTTCCGCGGGCGATCATCTCACCGGTAATCAGATCATAGGCATCTCCGCTGTAGGGAGCGATCGTATCACAGCCGGTACATTCCTGCAGATGAGCAGCAAAGCCATCGGTAACGGTACCTTCCCCATGTACAACAAAGATCCGTTCCGGAAGCTTCATCATCCCTTTCACCCAATCCGTCAGATGTTCCCTGTCCGCATGGCCGCTGATTCCGGGCAGACTTAGTATCTTTGCCTTTA